>DATAWG010000090.1 GCA_036267355.1 Pirellulales bacterium
CATACGTCGGCCGCCGCTGGGCCGCGTCCCGCTTGTCGTTCGAACCACCTCTCGTCGCTTCCATATTGGTTCTACGACGAGAATCCTGCTAGCAGGTTAAGCTAGCATCCAAGAATTTCCCCGAGGCGGTAAACAATTACCGCTGGTCAAATGCATCCCCTTTGAGCGGCGACAAGTCCGACAACGTCGGTCCCGTGCATTCCAACGAATTCAATGGCATGTCTTTGATTGGCGACAAATCGGATATGTCCGTGCCGTGGAAATACAAGTTATTTAGGGGCAATCCTCGCAACGGTGACAGGTCGGACAATTGTCTCGAATTGCAGGTAAGAGCTCGTAGTCCGGTAAGAGCCCGAACGGGCGAAATATCCGCGACGCCGTCGCCGAGGGAGAAGAAGGTGACCACTCCATTCTTAATCAGATGCGTTTCTTTCCCGTCATAGCTCGGGTTGAGCAACTGCAATTTCTTGGCAACCGCTTCCGCCTGTTTCTCGGCCGGCAGGGCGGGAACCTCCCTGATCCATTCCTGGACGTCGGCATTACCGATCGCCGGAGCCAGTTTCGGGGCGTCGACGAGCGGTTTCTCACCGCCGACATTCGTGATGCTTCGCACAAGGAACTTTGCGTAATGGCCGTCGTAAGTTCTGACGACATACACGTGTCCCGCAATGCACGGTCGTGGCCCGATGACATATCCCGTCGCATTGGCTTCGGTGACGCTGTCGAGCTTCACGGCGCCCGCGTCGTAAAAACCGACGCTTGCATTGGTAAAGAAATTTCGGAAGACCAATTGTCCTTGCTGCCACTGCAGCCGCAAATCGTCGGTCACTGGAGTGGCATGCGCTCGGCCCTCGGCGAACAGGAAGCCGAGGCTCGGCTTCTTGAAAAGAATAGTTCCGCTCTTGAGGTCCGCGCCTTGAAAAGAACGTGAACCATCTTTCTGAAAGACGTAGTCCAGAGTGACCTCTTTGGAGCGGGGAAGCGTGAGATTGACTTCGCTTTGAGTTCCGGGACTCAAGTCGCAGACTTTATAGTCGCGCTCGAATGCGTCGTTGCGCGGAGGCGCGGCGAAGTCGATGATCACTTGCCGCGGAGCGAGTCCCCGGAACTCATACCGGCCGGCGGCATCCGAGACGGCCCGTGGATTGAAACTGCCGAGCCACCCGCCCGTCAGATTCGTTTCCAAGTACAACGGAACCTCCGCCACGGGGCTGCCTGTATCGTCGGTCACGGTTCCGTGGATCCGGCAGAGTTCTTGGGGGGCTGGCCGTTTCACGGAGATTGTCTGGTAACTCACCTCGCCTTCCCGGACCGACACTAGCGTCGTGGTGATTTCGTGCGTGAAGCTGCCGGCCAGGAGTTGAATACCGCTGGGGGCCAGGGCCCACTTCGGGATCGGGTGGATGAACCAACCGCCGTCGTTGGTTAGGCTGAGCGATTGGCCGTTGCCGAGGGTGATGACGATCTCACCGGCCCCAGCCGGCCGACCGTCCTCGCCGAGAATACGCCCCGCTACGACCGCGCCTCCCAATTTCCGCGACAGGGCGACGGCATTGTCGATGGCATCCTGCAATTCCTTTGGAAACTGCGCATACGCCACCTGCGATGCCTCGGTTGGCTCGGCGGCAGGGGTAGGCGTCATGCCGCCGGGCGGCGTTGGCGGGAAATCCAGCTTCTCTAATTGCTTGGTGCTGAGGGCACGGTCGTAGATCAGAGACTCGTTGACCACGCCTTTGAAGAGCCACGGGATGCCATAGTTGGTCAGCGACCAAGATCGGTCCTGGAAAGCCCCACTGCCTGCCTTGGGAATGCCAACATCTGGAATCGCGCAGTCGGCAACCTGCTTGCCGTCCAGAGACACAATGACAGTGCGGTGTGGCATGTCGACGGCGCACGCGACCGCCTGCCATTTGCCCGTTTCCAGCCGAGCGCCGACAATCTCCTTCGAGAAGGCGCGATTGTTTAGGGCAATCTCGAGATTACCGTGATCGGACCTGCTCATAGCGAACCAGCGCCACCCCACTCCGCCGGTAAGTAGGTTCCTGTTGTTTCCGCTGAAATCGTCGCTCTTGAATCGAAGGACGACCGTGAAGCCGACGGATCAAGGGATGGCGTCGAGCACACGGCATGGTACCCCTGCGTTGGACCGCCATTGCGAACATCATAGAGGCCGTCGGCGTACAGGCCGCCGTCTTTGAAGACCGTATTTTGGAGATCCCACTTGGCCTCGCCCGTCCCCTCGTTTTTGTCGTTGCCTTGGAAGTGGAAGTGCGCGAACGGGGCGGGCAACGGCATGTCGCTAGCGCGGGCCGTGGCGCCACCGGCGGGCGCCGAATTGGCGTTAATTTTGGCGATAGTGTCGGGCTTGCCGAACTCCCCGGCGTTGTACTTCTTCCAGAATTCTGGCGTAGGCATTTTCTTCCAGAAACTTTCGCCCATTGTTCTCAACGTGGCCATCTGCCGGACATCATCGATACCCTTGTTAATTCGGGCGGGCGTAAAGAATAGATCCGCCAACCTTTTGCCGCGCAATGGCGACAGGTCGGACACTTGCGTTTCCGAACATCCCAATCTCACCAGCGGCATATCTTCGACAGGAGTAAGATCGGACACCAAGGTTGAATCGCAAATAAGTATTTCCAGCGGCATTCCCTTCAGCGCGACGAGGCTGGCAACCTTTGTATTCTCAAAGCTGATCGTCCGTAACTTCATGCCGATGAGAGGCGAAAGGTCCGTAACGGAAGTTCCCTGAAATGATAAATGCTCAAGAGGCATTCCTTCCAAAGGAGATAGGTCCGAGACCTTGGTCCAATTACAACTGAACCTTTTGAGTTGTAGTCCCTCGAGCGGTGACAGATCCGACAGTTTGCTCTCAACGTTTCCCCAGCCCCCGCCATCGCTCCATACGAGCAGCTTGCGCAGGCCGGGCAGCGCCCGAACCGGCGAAATATCCGAAATGTGATCCGTGTAAAACCCAAATGAATCCACAACCCCGTTTTGGATGATCGGCGGGCCGGAGTTGGAGTCGTTTACCACAGTTCCGTTGTATCCGGGGTTCAGCTCCTTAAGCTTGGCCACGACCATCTTAATCTGCTCCTCGGCCGGGTGAGCCGCAACGCCCTTCACCCATTGCTGAAAGGCGGGATCATTGAGTGTGGCGATCGCCTTGCGAACCGGTACAGCACTTGCCGTGCCGCTCGCGGGTGAGTCAACCGGTGTGCCGGGCCTGGCGGCGATTCCCAGCGCGACGTTGAGGATTTCGTGGCCGCCGTCCTCCAATGCCAGGTCCGTTTCCGAGACGGCGAAACCTTGCTTTTTCACCTCGATGCGGTGCTTGCCGGGCGGGGCAGTGAATTCGGTCGACTTGCCGTCGTCGCCCCAGTGGACGGCGATTGTTTTGCCATCGACAAGCACTTCGGCATTTGGCTGGCTGACACGCAGCGCGATCGTGCCGTCGGCCGTGCGGACTTTGAATAGGCCGATATATAAAATGATGCCGGCGAGCGTGGCGGCGCTCGCAATCGCAGCATGGAGCCAGTAACGGCGAATGACCGAGGCTTGCGTTCGACGGGCCGGAGTGCGGGGCGGACGGGCGCCGATCGGCGGCGCCGCGTGCGCGATCTCTTCAAACAGGTCGCCCAGTGCCGGCTCGGCCAGGGGAATCAAGACCGCTCGTTTGATCGCCGGCGCGTCGCCGTTCGCAATCGGCAGCAGGGCCGCCGCGACTTCGGCGGCCGTTGGCGGGCGAGCGGCGGGATCCTTGGCCAACATTCTGGCGACTAGGTCGGAGAGTTCTTGCGGCACGTCCGGCTGAATTTCCAACAGCGGCCGCGGGATTCCAGTCCGATGCGCGAGCAATGGATTTACGCCGGTGTCCTTGGCGAATGGCGAGACTCCGGCGAGCATGCAATAGAGCGTGCAGCCGAGGCCGTAGATGTCGGCTCGCGGGTCGAGCAGCTTATCGCCGGATCGAACTTCGGGCGCCACATAGTCGAGATAGCCTAAATCATTGCCACTTATTGCTGGCGTCGGTTCCTCCTGCACGGCAGCCGGCAACAGACCGAGCCCGAGAAGCTTTACCGTTCCGGATCGATCGACGACTAGATTTGCCGGGCAGACATCGCCGTGAGCGAGATTCCGTGCGTGCGCGAATTCCAGGCCGTTTGCCGCCTGCAGGGAATACTCGACCGACTGGCGCACGGAGAGCGGCCCCTTCGCGTCGACCATTGCTGCAAGCGAACTGCCTTCGACAAAATCGGCGACGGCGAAGCGACGATTGCCGAGTTCGCGGAAATCCCGTGGAACAATCAGATTTGGATGTTGCAGCTTTGCCGTCGCCGCGACACGTTGCGTGAGGAGATCGCTGTTGGAGCGATCATCGGCTACCGACGGCGGCGGGATCGTGATCGTGACGAGCCGACCGGATCGACGATCTCGGCCCTTGTAGAGTTGTCCCAGCCGACTGTTGCGGATCTTGTCGAGAATCGTGTAGTTTCCGAGTTGCAATCCGCCCCCTCGCCCCTGGTAGACTTTTTGCGCTTGAAATTTGGTCAAAAGCTTGCCGTCGACCAGTTGGCGAGCAAGGTCGTTGACGTCTGCGGGTTGGCCCTTGGGGGGAATAAGGTTTTCAAGATCGCCCGCGGAAATCAGGCCCGAGTTCTTCAGTTGGGCGATGAATTGCTCCAGGGAAACGGCCATTTTAGGACCTTTCGGTTGAAGAAAAAGACCGCCGGATCATACCAATCCTCCCAGCCTGGGGGGAAGCCTTCCTGAGGCGGCATCCACCCCCGATGATCGGGCATGGCGACAGGTTGAATTTGATTGTCGCCGGGTCGATCTTTTTGGTCGTCCCCAATAGAAAGGTCCCGGGCGCCGAATCCCTGTCAAGAAAATCGAGCCCCTGGGTCGCTCCAAGCGTCGCATCGAGTTGTCGAACCATGGTCCGCGGGCCTGCCGTCGGCGAGATCAATCTTGGCTCGAAGGTCCGCGAGGGATTCAGAGACCGACATCGCAATTGCTGGAAGGCGCATCTCATGAGAGGACGTGACAGCAGCGGCGTTGGTTGAATAGCGGCCAGCCACTTGTGGGGTTAGGGGCCTCGCGGTATATTTGTTTTTCGGCCCCCCGAGATAGGGACCTGCGGTCCCGTTCGGTGGCGTCGCAGTGTCTGGCAGGCTAGGTGGTGGCAAATTCTTGTTTCCATGCGGCGTTTTCAGGTGCGGAACGCGGTTGTTCCTGGCCGAATGGGGCGCCACAAATTTAGATTTTCCGAAAGAAGCTATGCAGCATTACGAAACCAAATGTGAGCCGTCGTCGAGCGGGCAATAGCCGTTGGAGATCGACCGGTGGTGGGATTTAGTGCCGGAGCAGGCTGTAGTTTCTGAGCACGCCATGGAAGCAGGGCGACCCTTGGCAAGCACTCCGGTCAGTTTGCTTGAACGACTTAAGACGGCTGACAAGAAATCGCCCGATTGGCGGCAATTTCAAGAGGCGTATCTACCGTTGATCTTCAAATGGCTCTCGCGAATTCCAAAGCTCGGAGCAGAAGCCGATGACTTGGCGCAAGAAACGCTCTTGGTTGCGACTCGCGAGTTGCCGCGTTTCGAGCGGCGCCGCGAGGGGTCTTTTCGGGCATGGCTACGGCAGATCGTGGTCAATCAATCGCGGAACTTCGTGCGCAAGCGAGGCCGGCTTCCGATCGCGGGAATCGCCGAGATGGACGGCTTCCTCAACCAACTGGAAGACCCAAAGAGCGAATTGGCCGCGGAATGGGACCGCCAGCATGATCGTTTCGTGGTTCGGCGGTTGCTTTCGGTCGTTCAAGGTGATTTCGCGCTGAGCACTTGGCAAGCGTTCGAGAAATTCGCGATTCAGGGTATAAGTGTGAATGTCGTGGCTGCGGAACTAGGACTTACGGAAAACGCAGTTTTGCTTGCCAAGTCGCACGTGCTGCAGCGGTTGCGCGAAGAGGCAGCGGGACTGATCGATTAGTCCGCGCTTTTCGTGACAGGCAAAGGCCATTGGCGACCTTTGAAGTAGGGGCAGTTGTTGGGCGTTTGTAGCGATTGACCGCGTTGGCGATAGCAAATTCCGGCAGCACGGTGCTTTCATGGGATCCGCCCCACCGATTCATCCGAGCAACCGCGCGTTGGCTGACTTCGGCTTAGGCAAGCTTCAAACGCAGGACGGAGACATCGTCCGCCGGCACATGGTGTGTTGCGCGCGCTGTCGCGACATCGTCGTTCGGACCCCGCCGGATCAATTTCTTGAGAACGTGCGCGCGGGTTACGCGGGCGATATGGAAAGCGGTCCTGCGCCGCGAATCGAGCCTTCGGTTCCCGCGCGCGGCGCCGAGAAAAGTTCGGCGTTGCGCGGCAGTTCCACCACGCACTCGGTAGCCGCCGTTTCTTCTTTTTCTGTTGCCGCATCGCGGAAAGACGATGATGCCGTGGATGTGGATTCGGCGGCTGAATTTCCGCCGGAATTGCTCAATCATCCGAATTACCGCCTGATCCGATACCTTGGTCGTGGAGGCATGGGTCGCGTTTATCTGGCCACTAATTTGCTGCTCAATCGAAAAGAAGCTTTGAAAGTCATCGCTAAGGCGAAAGCCGATCGGCCCGCCGCTCGGCAACGGTTTCAACAGGAAATCCGTGCTGCCGCGGGCCTGCAGCACCCGAATATCGTGGCGGTTTTCAATGCGTTCGAGGCGGGCACGACGCTCGTCTTCGCGATGGAATACGTGGAAGGAAAGGATCTGTCCGTCGTCGTCGAGGAACTTGGCCCGTTGTCGATCACGAAGGCTGCGTACTACGCTTACCAAGCGGCATTGGGCTTACAAGCCGCCCATGAATCGAAGATGGTGCATCGTGACATCAAGCCGGAAAACTTGATGCTTTCGCAAGTCGCGAATAGACATTCGATCAAGATTCTCGACTTTGGTTTGGCGAAGGCGGCGAGCGAAGAAGAACCTGTCGAAGCGCGGTCCCGCGGCCTGACCGTATCCGGTGAGATGCTTGGAACGCCGGACTTCGTCGCCCCTGAGCAGACGTACGACGCGAGCTCGGCGGATATCCGGGCCGACATCTACAGCCTCGGTTGCACGCTCTATTACTTGCTAACTGGCCGGCGGCCGTTCCGGCGAAGCAACTTCATCGATACGATTCAAGCCCAACGAACGGCGGAAGCGGAGCCCATCGCGCAATTCCGGTCCGACATTCCGCCCGGCTTGGCAAATGTCGTGGCGCGGATGATGCAGAAGCAACCCGAAAATCGTTTTGGGCAGCCGTCCGAGGTAGCGTCGGCGCTTAAGCCATTTTTCGGAGCCAGTCCGTCTTTATCGCGCGCCGGGGTAGCCACATCGTCGATACCGCAATTTGCGAGTCGAAACTCCAGCTCTTCGCCCGGCGCTCCATCGCCGGCGCCCGAACTATCAGCAAGCGCCGCCGGGCCCGCGTCTGCGGCGCATTCGCCATCCAGGCTTTTTCGGACAGCGTTTTTCCTCGTCCCATTTGCGATCTGCTGCTTCGCGGCAGTTTTGATTGCCGGCCGAGGAAGGCAAACTCCCGTCGAACCCGCTGCGATCCGGCCCGCTGTTGGCCAGCGGCCGTTCGTTGCCGGCAGTATGTCGGTTGTGCGGAGTGACGACAATTCACCCGTTATGGCACTCCGCAAACCGCCGGGCCAATTGATGGCCGGTTACCTGAGTCGTTTCAAGACCACTCTTACGGACATGACGAAGGCGATGGCGACGGGCAAGGCCGGGAAATTCGATCCCGTGAAGGAATATAACGATCAAGCCAAGGACCAAATTTGGCTGGAAAGTGGCACGGCCGTCGAGGTTCTCGAACCACCCGGCGCGGCACAAACGGGAGATGCTCCACCCCTGGGAATCAAGGGCGACAACCCGATGGATCAACTGAGCAACCTCGCCGAAGAGGTGAATGTAAAGATTCGCCCGTTGAACGGGACTTACAAGGATGTGGAACTGTGGGTGGCACGCGAACGAATTCGCCGGGAATACGTCGGCGCGGCAACGCAGTGAGTCGCTTGGCTGTGTGCCGAGAACTGCTGTTTTCTCCGAAACATTGCGAGAAGAATCATGGTTATTCCCTCCGCCAGCGATGCCTTAAAATGGATCGGAATCGGCTTGGCCATCGCCATCGTGTCTGTTTTCGAACTGTTTCCTCATTTGACCGATGGAGCGGAAATCCGCGTTTGGACTTCGAAGAGCGGCTTTTCAAAGGAGGCCGAGTTCATCGGATTTAATTCCGAGAAGAAGGTCGTGTTGAGGCTGTTGGACGGCACCGTTCGAGAAGTTCCGTTGAGCATTCTGACCGATGCCGATCAACAGTACATCCATCAAGTCATGGCAAAAGGAGAACCGGCAAAACCGTCGACTCCAGCGACTTCGACAACGCCCGCGGTCTCGTCGAAACCGGATTCTCCTTCAACGCAGGACACAACTGCGGCTGCGGATTCGACCGTTACTCCCGATACGTCCGCGGCGCCGGACCCGAAATTGAAGCGATCGCTCTCGGTCGCCCGCGAACAAGCCAAGGATTGCCGAACCCCGGAAGAAGGCGTGGAGATTTACGATATGCTGTTGGGTCACGCCGGTTTGCCTGCCGATGTCCGGCAGCAGGCGGAAGCGGATCGTGCCGAATGGAAGCGCAAGGTCGACGACGGCTTGGTCCGGTTTGGCACGAAGTGGAGCAGCCAAAGTGAGGTTCGCGCGGCCCGGATCCAAGCACAAGCCGAATTGAAGGAAGGATTGGAATTGGTTCGTCTGAATCAATCCAATTTGGGGATCGACAAACTGCTCGAGGCGAGTAAGACCAATCCCGAAAGCATTCAGGCGGACTTCATCATCGCGACGGCCGACGCGTTGGAATCGCGCCGTTTTGACGAGGCCCTACAACACTACAAGACGTGTCTCAAACGCGATCCGACGAATATCGCCGTACTCAACAACTTAGCGCTCGTGGAGGTCATGGAATCGAAATACGGCGATGCGATCAATCATTGGAAGGCCGCCTCCGAGCAGCGCTACGATAAGCGAATCGCGCAAAATATGGGGCGTCTCATCGACCAATCCGGCAAGCGGCGGATATCGATGCCAGCCGATACTTTAGCGCGACTCACGCGCATTTACTCCGCCAGCGTGGTTTCGGCCCAATTGGCCGGAGGCGATTCTCGCGTCGGCTGGCAATATATGCTGATCCCTCGCGAACAGTTGGTCGAGGAATTGCCGAGCACCGAGACCGCCGACGCTTCGGGCGATGTTTCGGTGGTCTCCTCGGCGAGCGGATTCGCTATTGCGGGCGGATATTTGCTCACCACCCGCCAGTTGACAAGGAATGCGCACGATTTTCAAGTCATCGAGCCGGGCGGTGACAGCAAGCCGTTGCGCGCCAAGCTCGTCGCCGTGTCGCCTTCCGCCGATGTCGCCCTGCTCCAATGCGAGGACATGCGGGCGCCACCGCTGGCCCTTGGCCGGCAGTTGCCGGGCGTTGAATCGGAAGTGCTGATCGCTGGTGTCCGGCCAGCCAGCTCTGCCGGCACCGAGGCATCGACGACGCGGGCTGTCGTCGTCGCCACCCCGCAGTCCTCCGACGATTCGCTGTTGATCTACGACTCGGAGAAGTCCTACGGCGAAGTCGGCGGACCGGTGTGCAACAAATTCGGCGAGGTGGTCGCGCTGCATGCCAAAAATCTGAATCTGCTCGCGCATAAATCGGGCGGCGGCGTTCCGATCTCCGCCGTGCTCGCGTTGCTACACACAAGCCGATTCAACGGTGGTGCCCCTGGCAACCGATCCGAGGAAAGTTGGGCCGAAGTCTCCGACCGTGTTTCCAAATCGGTGGTTACCGTCCTGGCCACGAGCCAAACACAGGATGTGGGCCTTGCGGAGCGAATTGGCAACGACTTCCTCGAAGACTGCACGTGCTGCCGGTGCAAAGGTCGGGGCGTGATGAAATGCACAAACCCCTCTTGCATGCGTGGAACCATTACGGTCATTAAGACACGAATCCTTGGTTACACCCCACAAGGCGTGCCGATTCCGAGCAACGTCACGATCCACCAGATTTGTCCGGTCTGCGGCGGCAGAGGATTTCTGACTTGCAGTGACTGCGGCGGTAGCGGATTCGACCCCGAATTGCGGTTCCGGCCCGCTAGCAAGGCCCTCGCGCAATACCTTAAGCCGGGAGGAGGCGCACCAAAGGACAACACCGAGAGCCCAAGCCCAGCCTTCGGTCATAAGTAATTCGGCCCCAGGTCGGCAGTTTTCATTTTCGGGAGCAACCAAAGTGTCGATCGCGGCTGTTGAACGTGGTCCATGGCATGGTCTCGATATTGGCGCGGGGCGCTATCGCAATTTGACAACGCTCGGTGAAGGTGGCATGGGGTTTGTCTACCGTGCCTTGGATGCCAATCTGAAAACGCAGGTCGTCATCAAGTCGCCGCGGCCGGCGCAGATCAAGAACTCCAATCAGATCGGGCGCTTCGAGAGAGAGATTGGCGCTCTGGTGAAATTGTCGTTTCCGCAGATTGTGCCGATCAGCGACGTCGGCCGCTACAATGGAATTCCCTTCGCCGTGATGCGCTATCTATCCGGGGGAAGTTTGGCGGACCGCATGCGGCCCAAGGGCGCCTTGGCGCGCGCGCCGATGCCGGTCGCAAGCCTGAAGACCTGGCTGGGAAGCATTGCGAAAGCGCTCGACTTCGTGCATTTGCAGAAATATGTCCATCGCGACGTGAAGCCGTCGAATATTCTCTTCGATCAGCATGGCCAGGCGTATTTGAGTGACTTTGGCATCATCCAGGTGTTGGGCGATCGCAGCGACGCGAGCAATCAGCACGGGATGATTATGGGAACAGTCGACTACTTGGCCCCTGAATTGATCGCGGGGAAGGGATGCGATGGCCGGGCCGACCAGTATGCGTTGGCGGTAACCGTTTACGAGGCATTGGCCGGCGAGCTCCCCTTCGGCAAGTTGCCGTTACGTGAGGTGGCGGCGGCGCAAGTTGGCCTTGAGCCGCCGCCGCTCTCGAAGGTTGCCGCCCATGTGCCGCCGGCGATTTCCGCCGCGGTTAGGCGCGGGCTCGCCAAGTCGCCCCAGCAACGATTCCGCTGCTGTACCGATTTTGCGCTGGAAATTCTGCGGGCGATCGCAGCGCCCCAGCCTTCGGATCGAGCAACACCCCTAGCCGGCGGCCTAGCGCCGCCTTCCGCGTCCCCCGATTCCGCAGCACGGGACACTGCTCCCGTGGCGTCGGCTCCGACGAAAAGCCAGCCGCGTTTTCCATCGTCCCAGGCTGACCGAAACCAAGCGACAAGTGTTATCGCGGTCCAAAGGATCGTCCCAGTCCAACACGGTAAAACGCCGGCGAACTCCCCCGCCCCGCGCCGGCGCAGCAACAAATGGTTGCTGCCGGCCTGCATTGCGGTTGCCGTGGCGGCCGTCGGAATGGGGATTGCGATGCTGCCTCGGCATTCGACCCAGGAACCATCGGCTACGGAAAGTCCCCATTCGGCTGCGGAATTGGGCCGACGAATCGAAAACTGGACTGATCGGCTCCATGCCGCCGAGAAATCGATCATGGTCGACAGCCGGCCGCTTCTAAGCCATCCGCAATACGGCAGCGCGGCGGAACTAGCCGAGCTGGTTTCCGGGCGGGCCAAACGCCCCTTGACCGAACTGCGGCAAAAGCTCGACGGCTTCGAACGCGAACTGTCTGACCTCGGACAGCTCGATGCTGATCTTGCCGCCGACGTGGACAAATCTCTGACCCGATCGTCCCCGATCGCAACGGAGACCGACTCCGCACGAAATTCGCTTCGGATGGAACAACGGTCACTGAAAGAACAGGGATCGGCGATTGCAGGCTGCCGAGATCGTTTGACGGAATTGCGCCGTGTTGCCGAGTCGCCGACTGCCAGCCAAGACGAGGCGGTGTCTGCCGAGCTTGCCGCGCTGCGAGAAATGGAAAACTCGGGAGCCGCCCGTCGACGAATCGACGTTAGCCAAGCCACCTTGCAGCGCGCGACCGAGCTTGTCCACGCTACCAATGGCAAGTTGGCAGCAACATCATTGGTGTGCCTCGCGCGATCGCCCGACCCGATTTTTAATCGCGTTGCGATCCGGGCATTGACGGTGCTTCCGGCGGGCCGGCAAGCCGACGTGTGTTGGTCGCTGCTGTTATCCGGCGAGCGAGGCGCAATCGTGGCGGCGGCGGGGCACTTGGAGTCGCATGGCGGGTTGGCGGCATCGTTCAAAATCGACGACGTGCTGGACTTGGCGGAAGAGGCGCCCGATTCGTACGAACCTCTTTTGGGCGTCGTTGCGGCTTGGCTGCAGAGCCCGGCCCAGCGCGAACGCTTATTCCGTTTACAGGCTCCGCGAATGATCGATGAATGGGCGATCGAAATCGAGCAGTCATGCAAGTCTGGGGCCCTGCGCGACCGGGTGCCAGCGCTCCTCGCCGAAATTCTCGACCACCGGTGGACGGCAAGCTACCGTCTGGCCAGCCGCTTGCTCGATCTGCATCCCACTCCGTCCCTCGACGCGTTGTCTGTCGACGGCCTTTCATCATGGTGCGCGGCTGACCCGCAACTCGGCAACAAGCTTGTGCAACGGCTCCTGGCGCGAGGCAAGCCGGCGCAGCGTGACGCCGCATTGGGGATTTACCTCGGCCCAGGATCCTCGATCGATGATGCTGGGCTGTTTCAGTTCTTACGCGATACCAGCGGCCCCGATTCCGTCGGATTGCTGAACCGGTTACTGTCGTCGACCGATGCGAAATCGCTTCAACTGGCCGAGGTCGTTCTTGAAGGGGCTCGCAATTTGGCGCCGCGAGAAGTGGCCTACGACACGGTTTCTGACGCTGCGGCCGAGCGCAAAAGAATCCGCGATCCACTGTTGGCCTTGGCCGGCCAGTCGAACGGCGTGGGCCGAGCCTGGACCTTGAAGCAGTTATTGGGACGGCAATTCGTCGACCAGTTGACGCGCGTCGAAGCCGACCGCGTTCGCCAATTGTCGGCCATCAAGTCGGCGCTGGCGGTGTTGGATAATCCTCTCGTCGACCTTCCGGGCGGCGATGCATCCGGCGATCGCGGTCTCGTGACTCCAACCGCCGCGCTGAAAACCATGCCAACGGACTTGAATCCCGTCGATTGGAAACCCGATGGAAAGTTCGGCCAGACAGTGGTTGGGTTGCGAGCCCGAATTGCCGAAGTTGGCGTTTCCGCTCCGCCGATGGCGGGCAACGACCTGCGGCTCATCGACAAGTATCTCGACTCTCTGCAGCGCTTCACGAATTTCAGCTTCGACATGGCGGAGGTTTACGAGGCGGTCATCACGAAGCAGATTGCCGGAGCTAATCGACAATTGAACAGCAGGCCAGCACGCTCCTGGACATTTCGCTTCTTCAAGGAAAGTCTCGATGTTTTTCGCCGGCGTCGTGACGAATACGAAACTTTGACCAACAAGTCGGACGAGGCTCGCACGTCGCTTCCAGACATTTTGAAGTAGCGAATCGTTGCCGCCGCTTGTGACGGCTGCGAGCGGTCGTCCCCCGCAGCGCCGATCAAAAACCAATGGGTCAAACCGTTGGATTATTTGGGAAGAGAAAATTTGTCGGCATGCCATGAACGACCGCGACAAAACCACCATTCAGCCCTTGTCGAATCGGCCGGCTCCGGCGCCACGAGCGAGCATCGGGCCACCGACGGTTTTACGTTCTGGCCAACTGCCTGCCCGATCGCCGGCAAAGAGCAGGGGAAATCGCCGACGCAGGGCGATTCTGTTGGGCGCCATGGCCCTTTCCCTGCCGGCGCTGGCAGTTGTTGGATATATCCTCTTCCGCGGGCAGTCCTCCTCCGATGCCGAGGGAAGGGAAGTGGCTCGATTTGTCGGGCATCATAGCCCTATCCGATGCTTGGCGCTTTCGGCCGATGGAAAAATCGTAGCTAGCGTGGACGATATGGGGACGCTCTGCGTCTGGCATTCGGAAGGCCGCGATGAATGTTGTCATTTACCTAATCTCGGCCAAGGCCCGCATTCCATTGCCCTATCGGCCGACGGCAAGAAAGTTGCCGTTTGCGGCGTCGAACCTGGAGTTCGAATGTGGGATCTGGATCGGCCGAGCGAAGTGACGCATCTGCAAGATCAGGGGCACACGTTTACAAGCCTCGCGTTCTATCCGGCCCAGTCGCATTTATTGACCGGGGGCCCGGCAGGCCTAATCTTGCTTTGGGATCTCAAATCGAAACGGCCGGTTCGACGATTCTCGATTTCAAGCGGTGAAGTGCGGGCACTCGCCTTTACTCCGGACGGCAAGCGGTTTCTCGTCGGAGATTCGCTTGGAAATCTTCGACTTTGGGATCTTGAGCCGGGCCATGAATCCTTATGCGGCAAGGCGTATGGAACTGCCGTTTCCACGATCGCGCTCGATTCCGAAGGCCGGCAAGCAGCAGTCTGCGCCGCGAAGAGCGCGGCGGGCGGCCTGCCAAGCCTTTGGAGCGTCGACTCGCTGCAGCCGTTGACGCGAATGGCGCCGACTGTCGACGAAGCGACGTCCAGCGGAGTCGCGCTATCGCCCGGCGGAACGCGAGCGCTGTCGGGCGACTCTGCGGGCCGATTGCGGTTGTGGTCGTGTGAAAGCGGAGAAGTCCTCGAAACTTTTGCAGGAGGTCATGCGACTATCACTTGCTGCGCATTCCTGCCGAACGGCTTGATCGCGCTGAGTGGCTCGACGGATTCGACCATTCGGCTGTGGCGATTGCCGCCTTCAAGTGAACGGGAATTGAAACGATTGGAAGAGGCGATCGAGGCCGCGCGTCGTCGGCGCGATGTCTGGGAACTTTATGGAAAGCGAATCCAATTGGCGCGGGACGCTCTCAAGGCCAAACAAGCCAAAGAAGCCTTGGTCGATTTGCGAGCGGCCCTCGTGAGTGTGCCGGTCGGTTCGTTCGAATTTACCGAAGCACAAACCGCCATCCGAAAGATCGAAGATGGCCTGCAAAAACAGGAGCAGGTTCGCACGGCGAGCGAAGCAGGCGAGGCCGCGGCCAAAAAGCGGAATTTTTCCGAAGCGCTCGAGCACTTCGGGCATGCGAAGCAGATTCTCGACGAACCGTTCGACATTTCGGCCGACGAGGTTTCCTGGGCTTCAAAAGACCGGGACTCCGCACGCGAGGAAGTGCAACGGGGCATCGAGAAAATTCAAACCGCGTTGGACACGAAGAATTCGCTTGAGTCCGCTAAATTCGTGCAGACCCTCGGTTTCGAGCATCCGTTGCCGAATCCTTTTGCCTTGCGGGACCCCGGCACGATTGCTTTTTTGCTCACCAGCGATCCGCCGCCGATGGCACAGGCCGCGGACCCGTTGGCTTGGCATTTACAAACCGACCTGGACGTGGAATGGCCGGACGAAAGGGCTGTCCTGCGCGTAATTTTCAGTCGCGACAACGATGACAAGCCGATTGCCGTTGTCGATCGAGCGTTCCGGGCGCACTCGAAGCACCAGGCATTCGACGGCCGCGCGCAACCTCCACCAGGGGGCTGGTCGGCCGGAAAATACAAGATAGCGACAGTTTTAATTACCGATGATGGAGAGAAGCCGCGCGGAGAGCCACGATACTTTGATATGGGGTTGATTCACTGGAACAAAAAGACTTTCGAGCTTACGCCCCAAGCCGCCATCGAGTCGCACTTCTCGATCGACACGGGTTTTGAATTGGACCGCGGTGATCCGCTTGCCATCGTTGCCACCGGATCGATGACGCCCGCGACGTTGGACTTCTACCGCGAATTGCTCTCGGATCGGCACCTCGCGGCGCCGGTCGCGGCCAAGCCCACCGGCATTGCCTGGTCGAGCAATGACCAAATCCTGCGGCGCTTTCGCGTGGTTGAGATGACGGCCAATTATGCCGCCGTCTTGTGGAAATTCAGCGGACAGGAGTGGGTGCCCTACGACGACGCGGCGCATCCGCTTCCCTCGCCGCGTGCCGGCAATCTTCGGCTATCGCTGAATTTGGTGCTCGGTCCGCGCAAATCGGAAGAACTGCCGACCAGTGTAAGCAAGTTGACCGGACTGGCCAGGCTGGCCGCCGAGACCGGCCACTTTTCCGTCGCTGTTTTTCACGGTCGCTTCGATTTTCCGCGGCATTTGTCGTTCTTGGAGCAGGCAGCCCTGCTCAGAAATTTTTCGACCGGCGCAACCGACTCCCTGCCTGACGGCAATCCTTCCCCAGAACCAAAATAGAAAGTCGTGCCATGAACAAGCCGTATTACATTGCCGGAGCGGTGGTTCTTTGCGTCGTCCTGATCGCGATCGCGATGGTCCATTATGAAGCAAGCGAAACTCGTAACGCCATTCGCGAGGTGACTCGCCCAGACCCGCAGCAAGCCGTCGATTCCGCAAGCCATGCGGTCGATCGCGTCGTCGAGCAAGCGCCCAAGGTGAACGAATTGTTGGATAGTGCAACAAAAGCGGCAAGTTCGCTTTTCGGCGATCACTCAGCTCCCACGCAGAACGATCGTCCCGGCACGGTCGATCCCGCGTCGAAGGGTCCCGCACACCGCGGCAATCCTTCCGATGGAAGTAATATAGGGAAGCTCCTTCCACCAAATTTATCCGATTTACCGAACCAAGTTCGGCCGGATCGTTTGGGCGGTCTTGCCGATCAGGCATTCGATCTTGCCGGGAAATTGGCCGAATCCGCGGACACGGCGGGCCAGCAATCCATCGCGCTTTCGCCGGAAGATGAGCGCGCCTGGGGAAAACGGCTTCACGATCGGTTGGTTAAGCAGCAAGAAAAAAGCAGCGATCCGGAGATGCAGATCCGTATCGAACGGCTCGCCAAGCCGCTCATTGCCCGGACTCGTAAAGACATGCTCTACACGTTCACGATCTTGAACGTCAAAGAAGTCAACGCATTTTCGACTGCGGGCGGCTATGTCTACCTGAACCAGGGACTGATGAAATTCGTCGCAGACGACGCGGAGCTGCAGTTCGTTCTCGGCCATGAGATCGGCCACGTCGAATTGTCGCATTGCTCGACGCAAATCGCCGATGTGGCTCAATCGTTGCAAATCGCAATGCCCGACGCCGGCGCCGCGGCCCGAGTCTTGCCTGATCTTCTGAGCCGGCCCTTCACGAAGGATCAAGAATTCGAGGCGGACGCCTACGGTCTGAGGGCGATTCAACGGGCCGGCCGATCGGCGGATTCCGCGATCTCGTTCTTGCGTCGCCTGGGAAAATACGCCGACGAGCAAAGCGGGCCGGCTTCGCCGGCCGACAAGATGGCCGAGCCTCTAGGAAGTCACTTTCATATGCAGCCCCCCGCCGAGGAAAGGATTCGCCGTCTCCAAGCGTTGAGCTCGAGCGCGCCGAATCGCGAACCGTCGATCGACAAGCAGTAGCTCGAAATCCGGCTGCCGTTCAGTGCAGGTCTCTGGCCCGGATTACAAGCCAAATACCGGCGACGAGCGTTAGAAACATTCCCGCCAGAAGCAATACGCTGGTCGAAACGCCGGCTCGCTGGTCCTTGGGGAAGAACGCTTCCGCCAGATCGGGGCGATCGCTGTCGTCGGAAGTTCGCTGCGGCGCGAGGCCCTCTGAAAATGCCGACGGTCCCAGCGTCCAACGGCTCGACTCGATCAGCAGCAGCGACTCAAATCCGGATCGGAGCGGCAGGCAATAGGCGAGCGATTGGAGCGGCGCTTGCATCGTATGAACCGGCAGCAATCCACCGCCCAAGACGACCATCGGTATCAAAACCAAGGGGAGCATGCCGAGCGCGACTTCGGTGGTCCTAGCGACTGCTGATAGCAATAGTCCTAGTGCGAGCCCCGTGCAGGCAACTAGCATCGTGACCAAGAACGAGGAGAACAACGGTCCGTGCAATCCGCATCCCCAACGTGTGCCGACCACCAGGATGGCGCACTGGATCATGCAGAAGAACGCGCCCACGATAAGCTTGGAAAGCACGTATGCGGCGAGATTCAGGTTGACCATGCGCTCGCGGCGGTAGACGGCCCATTCACCGACGATTTCGCGCACCGCGTTGGAGCAGCCGAACCATAACGCGGAAAGCGCCGTCAAAAACACGGTCATGGCCGAGGCATTGGTGGTTTGCGCCCAACTGTCGACCGTCAGCGTTTGCCGCGCGTGCTCACCGAAAACAAGGATGAGGATCAACGCCACGATCGGCGCCTGAATGAGAAGAATTGCCGTGTTCCAACGATCGGCGAGTTTGATACGACACGAGCGCCGAACCAGCGTGATGCATTGGTCTGCGAAAGAACCCCGTTCCGATGCTGTTTTGCGGCTTGCTCCAGCCGGCGCGCGCTGGCCGACGCGTCCGGCGACGAATTCGCGATGATAGCGGGATTTTTCGAAGCGATTCCGCCAAGTATCGGTGGGGCTTTTTTCGAGTCCGCTGAAAATATCCTCCGGCGAAAGTTCTTTTGTTGCCGCCGGCGTCTGTCCTTGCGGATTGAAAAAAGCCACGGCATCCGGATATGCCGGGCCGTAATACACCAGATTTCCCGGACCCGTGCCTTGCCGGTCTTTGGAAACCACCACGAGATTATCCATGAGCCGATAGGCCTCCAGGCTCGGTTGATGGATCGTCAGCAGTATCGACTTTCCCGAATCCGCCAATTGCCGCAGCAACTTCATGACCCGAAGAGAGTCTTCCGAGGACAAACCCGAGGTCGGCTCGTCGAGAAACAAGACCACGGGGTCGGTGAGCAGTTCCATTGCCAAGTTGACGCGTTTTCGCTGTCCGCCGCTGATTCCCTTTCGCTCAGGCGAACCGATCAATGTGTTCGCCGTTCCGTCCAGACCCAGCTGCTGGAGCACGTCTGCGATTCGGGTTTGAATTTCAGCGTCGGTGACGCCGGAAGGCATTCGCAGCCTGGCCGTGTAGTACAGCGCTTGGCCGACCGTCAATTCCCGGTGCATGATGTCGTCTTGCGGCACGTATCCCAAGACCGTGCTGAATTCGCCATAGTATTCGTAGAGATCGCTTCCATTGATGAGAACCTGGCCTGCCGTCGGCTGCGAATAGCCGTTCATCGCGCTCATCAAGGTCGTCTTGCCGGCGCCGCTCGGCCCCATCAGGCCGACGAACTCCGCCGGCAAGATCGTTAACGAAACGTCGTCGAGCAATCGCCTGCCGGGGACGTCGACCACCAGATGCTCTACCTCGACCACCACGCCGCCTGTGGCTTCGCGCCGTCGCCGCAGCCCGCTGGCCGTGACTTCAAGTTGCAGGCTGCCTAGCCCGATGACGTCGCCAATCCGCGCGTTCGTGGCTCCGCTGATGCGGCAACCGTTGACGTAGGTCCCATTGGCCGATCCCAAATCTTCGACAATAACTCCTGCCGCGGAACGTCGAACGCTTGCGTGCCGCCGTGAAACGACCGTCGAATCCAAGACCAAGTCGCAAGTCGGGTCGCGACCAACAA
>DATAWG010000091.1 GCA_036267355.1 Pirellulales bacterium
GCCGGCACGAGGCCCATCCGCGACGATCAGGAGCCGGCGCGGGCGAGCGGCGGCAATGGCGTCGAACACCTGCCGGGTGGTCCCGGGACGATTGAAGATGAACAGCGCAACGGGCGTTGAAAGTTCGGTCATTGGTTCTCTCCCAGCTAAAGCTGTCTTGCCGCTTGCCAGCCGCGAGCGTATTCCATGGCTGCCAACGCAACCGGATTCAATCGGGAGCCATTTGGAACGGCGATTACGTCGAAATGTTCGTCGCAGCGCGCGTTGACAGCGATGAGATAGTCGACGGTCTGCTGCAACACATCACGCGACGGCACGCCGCTAAAGTGGCTGAACGTGCCACGATTGTTGAACCATAGGTAGCACCCATAGCCTGCGCTCGTCAGTGTTTCGAACGGCGCCAGCGGATCGCATCCAGTGGCCGCGAAGAGCTTTGGATGCCATTCGAAGATCACCGCAGGCCGACTTTGTTCCAATAGCGCCGCGGCGCCGCACAGCACTTCTCCGTCGCAGCCGTCCACATCAATTTTGAGAACGTCGACTGGAGCGGAAATGGCCGGTCGAAGCGAATCGAGCGGCACGGCGTCGATCCACTCGTCGCCGATCGCCGCCGCCGTACCGAGATGGTGCTTTACCAGCGACCGCACGCGCTTCGCCTTGCCAGCGAGGACCGCCCGGATTCGGACGACGTCCTCGAATTGCCTCATGTTCTGATCCAAGAGCGCAAAGAACTCCGCTTCCCCCTCGACGCAGATGATCCTCCGTAGCGCATGATTGCACCGTTCTTTCAGCAGCAAGACGGTGTCGCCGATTGTCGCTCCAATATCCACCACGGTGATTCGTCTCTCCAAAGTGCTAAACGCCTGCTGCACCAATTCCACCAAGGGCGAATTGAAGAACGGTATGCGATTGTCCCGCAGGATCGACGGGTAAATGTTTCCCCGATTGACGAACACATCGAAGCCGTGAAGCTGCATCCGGATTGGGCCGTCGTTGTTCTTCCGCGCACCGCAGAGCATCCTCCGCAAATTCGGGATCATTGGCCAGCGCGAGCGACGCGCGGGCTTTGAGCCAGGCGAAGAAATTTGATCGGTAAGCTGAGTCATGCCGTTTCCAAAAGTGTCATTGGGGTCGCGATTGCATGACGGTCAGGCCCGTTCGACATTGCGTGCAAACAGGGAGCAATGGCCTGCCACAATTCCCGGTAGGCTGCTTCCGGATCGAAGCGGGCAGCATAAGCCAGCGCGGCCCGTTCCCAGACGTTGCGATATTCGCCATCGGTCAGCAATCGCACCGCCGCGTTCGCGAATTCCGATGGGCTTTTTGCGCAAACGAAGCCCGCGCCGATCCCGGTGGTCAAACCTTGGGCGGCGATCGGCGATGCCACGGTCGCCTTGCCGTGCGCCAGTGACTCGACCAACTTGATCTTCAACCCGCTGCCCACCAACAGCGGGCAGATCACGGCGGCGGGACCATCGTAAATATCCGCGGTGTTCGGCACCACGCCGCGAAGCACAATTCGATCGTCAATGGCCGCGGCCGCCGCCAAGCCCGCGTTTTGGCACACGCTGCCAACAATCTCGAGGAGGGCGTCGGGGCATCGGGCGCGAATTTGCTGCCAAGAGTCGGCGATGAACGGCAGGATCGATGCCACATTGGTGCTATGATTGCTGCCCACAAAGCAGAGGCTCTTCCGCCGGCATCGACGCGGGCATGTTTCGAGTGCATGCTCCGCGACAATTACCCTTTTATCCGGCAGCATTTCCTGGAGCACTTTCTGCTCTTCATTCTGAATCGCAATCACGAGGTCGAACGGTTCCAGGTGCTGAATTTCTTCCTCGCGCGTCATGCCACCTTCCGCCGGCAAGCTCGATCGCTGCAAATCGGCGTCGCGCAGATGCACAACGTCGTGCGTATCGACCACCAGCAAAGTGCGGTCGCGCCGCACCTTTGCAATCAATGGTGCAAGGTAAGTGTGGTCGATCCAAACGACGTCGGCACGGTCTCTGGCCACAATGCGCGAGAAGGCGTCGCCAGCATCTTGGGACCGGCCAAGCCAGCGCCAAGCCGAAATGGCGGCTCGAGAGAGAATCGATCGACGGGGACGAACCAGAAACTCAAGACATTGCGACGGCGCCGCTGGCAATCGCCGACCTGCCATTTCAAGCATGCTGACTCGATCCACGAACATTTGGACGTCGGCCGGCTTCCGTTGGCGGCAAGCCTTCCATCCCGCAAAAACCAGATGCACCCGAAATCCAGTCGATCGTAGATACCGCAAGATGCTGGCGAGCCGCGTCGCGCTGCCTGAATTCTGGAACGACGGGTAGTATGGGGAAAGCACGGTGATTTTGAGCATCGCTGGTTCTCTCCATCCGGTTGTTCGCTATTTGTCGGTTATACCGACTGGGCAACTTTTGCCGATTTTAAGCTCATCCCCAATTGTCCTTCGGCCCGATTTTGTAAGGTCCTCACAACAGGGCCGCACTATGACGATTCCAAAAATCATCCATCAGACCTGGAAAGACGAAAACGTTCCGGCGGTTCTCCGTCCCTACGTTGAATCGTGGCGGCGGCATCATCCGCAGTGGGAATGGCGGCTGTGGACCGACAAGGAAAACCGGCGCTTCATCCGAAGGCACTACCCCGCGTTCTTGAAGCAATACGATCGATACCCCTGGCCTATCCAGCGAGTGGATGCCGTTCGCTATTTTCTACTTGAGCGTTTCGGCGGCCTGTATGTCGATTTGGATTTTCAATGCCTGCGGCAGTTCGATCCTCTTCTGGAAGGAAGATCGTGTGTGCTTGGTCAGGAATCGTTGGAACACGGTCGGCTATTCCAACGGACGCGGATCGTGTGCAATGCCTTGATGGCCGCGGAGCCAGGTCATCCGTTCTTCCGCCGCGTGATCGAGGAATTGCCTGCCTTTGCGGCCAAACCGGATCCCGCG
Source organism: Pirellulales bacterium (assembly GCA_036267355.1). Taxonomy (NCBI): domain Bacteria; kingdom Pseudomonadati; phylum Planctomycetota; class Planctomycetia; order Pirellulales; species Pirellulales bacterium. Next base: position 2,952 of record DATAWG010000091.1, read on the forward strand.
CAAACCGTTCTGACGACGACTGGCCCATTCATGCTCAGCGACGTTTATGACGGCTTTGCCTCGAAGGAAACGATCGCCCTGATGCCACCCGACTATTTCTATCCGCTATCGATGGAGCAAGCCGACGAATTCCGCAACACGGGAAGGCCGGTCGATCAACTCGATGCTTACGCCGTGCATTTTCACGTCGGCAGTTGGTGGCGGCCCGACGAGGCTAAGAACGGCGGGCGCCCGGTCGGTGCCGGGCGGCCGAACCGCTGGCAGCGACGGGGTCAGAGAATCGACGCCGAGTTGGCGATCATCGCCGGTTGGTTGCGTGCCTCGTGGGGTTGGGGGGCAAAGAGCCCGGCGCTTCGAGGCGCACCGGCGCGGTTTTCAGCGTTGCCGTCCATTGCGATTCCAACCGGCGCCGCCGAAGAATGAGCCAATCCCCGGCCTGCAAATCACTATTCGCCGGCATGATCACCAGCAACATTACACGCAGCCTGCAAGGCTTCTTCGGCCCACGGTCGCGGGCGCCCTTCCAAGCTGCGACGGGACATACGCGCATTCCCAAGCAACTTCGTTTTGTCTGGGGAATGCTCGGAGGCGGCGAATTGCCGAGCAAGTTGGACCGCAATTTGCGCCGCTGGCGCGAGCTTCATCAAGGCTGGAACCTGACGGTCCACGGCGGCAAAGAGGTCGGCGACCTTGCCGCGCGGTATTCGGAATACCCGTTCGCCTCGTATGGCAAAGCCATTCAGCGTTGCGACATCTGTCGGCTGATGCTGCTCGACCGCTATGGCGGGGTTTATACCGACCTGGACGTTGAACCCACCGCGTGCTTGGATGGCCTGTTCTCGCGTTATCCCAGGGCAAACCTGCTGCTCGGTGTGGAGGTGTGCCTGTCGCGCAAGGAATCTGGTCGGATCGGCCGGGAGATGGCTATCCGCCAAGGCATACCCGAGGTGCGCCGCCGGATCGCCAATTTTTTCATGGCCTCGGTTCCCGGCCACCCGTTCTGGAAGGCGGCCCTGCAATTGGCCAAATCCAGGGCCAGCCTGCCGGTGCGGAGCCAGTACGATATTTTGTACACGACCGGACCCGATGTCATCACCGAGACGTTGCACCGGAACGCCAAGAGGTTTTCGGACATTGCGGTCGTTCCACAGCGACTGCTAGAGCAGTTCATCGGACATCAGCGCGCGGGGAGCTGGCGGGATTTTTGATTTTTCGGCTTGGGCAAGGCTCCCGGCCAGGACGAACTCCCAGAGAACCAATGACCGAACTTTCAACGCCCGTTGCGCTGTTCATCTTCAATCGTCCCGGGACCACCCGGCAGGTGTTCGACGCCATTGCCGCCGCTCGCCCGCGCCGGCTCCTGATCGTCGCGGATGGGCCTCGTGCCGGC
>DATAWG010000092.1 GCA_036267355.1 Pirellulales bacterium
TGGCTCCGAACCCGGTCGGAAAAACGGCGAAAAAATCGTTTTCCACCGGGGTGCCTGTACCCACTCATTCACATCCCCTGAGCGGGTCGGGAGCGTCAGTCCGGCATTGCTGCAATCGCACGGCAAAAAAGGATTGACAGAAATGCAAATGACAGCCAATAGTTTGCAAAGCCATTGCAGAGTGGCTGCGATGCGAGCCGGAGTGGCGGAATGGCAGACGCGCTGGACTCAAAATCCAGTTGCCGCAAGGCAGTGTGGGTTCAAGTCCCACCTCCGGTACCTTCTACAGGGCAACGCTTTACTTCGCCGGCTTCGCATCGCGTTCCGACCGATCAGCGGGTTCAACCTTCCAATAACCTTCCAGCGGCGTTCAAAATCAGCCCTCGGTGCCAGTCGCCGAGAGGGCCGGCAGCGATGGAACAAACAGGTTGTGAATCGCGGGTGTGAGTTGCCGGGCCATGTTGATGTAGCGTTGCGTCGTCTGGTAATCCTTGTGCTGCATCAGGGCCTGCAGGGTGTCGGCCGACAGTTTGTCGGCGTTCATCGTGGCGAACGCCCGACGCAAATCGTGGAAGCCGTAGTGAGGCTTCGGGCCCGTCGCCGGCTTCACGGCCGCCGCGTCTTGGATCGCCGCGAATTCATCCCACAGCCGGCGCCGATCTTCGCCCCAGGGGAAGACGAGCCCGCCGAAGCTGCCTGCGGTCAATCGCTCGATGTGATCGATCACCAGCGGATGCAGCGGGGTGACCATATCGCGGCCGCCTTTATTGTGCTCGGCCAGGCTCATTGCGGTTCGGGCCTTCAGGTCCACGTCTTTCCATTGCAGCGAGAGCAGCGAACCGATTCGCCAGCCGGTCATGTAGGCCATGGTCAACAGCCCTCGCCACCAGTCAGCCGCATGGTAGGGAATTCGACCCGGCGCCGTGGCGACCTTGCACGCGCTGTAGATTTTGCCGAAGTGATCCGGTGTGACAAATGTCGGCAGCCGGCCAGGTTCTTTCAGAAAATCGAATTCTGGAACCCGCGGCAGATAGCCCCAGCGATGCGCCTTTCGCAGCACGGCCCGAATCGTGCGCAGCTCTTTGTTGATCGTCGCCGGTGAAACCAGCGCGCCATTCTTGCTCCGCGGTTGCGCCCGTCGCTTGGCCACGTAATCGGCGATAGTTCGAGAGGTGATCGCAGCCATCCGGACCGGCTTGGCGATTTTGTTCCAGTGATTCAACGCGTACTGCGTGGCATCGCGAGTGCCGGGCTTCATGCCGGCCATCACGTTCGCCTTAAATTCCGTTTCGAAGTCCGCCCATTGCTTCCGGCCGACGCTTTCGTAGATGCCGGCGGCCAGTTGCCCTTCGATCTTGCGCAGGTGCTTTTCCGCGGCGCTCTTGGATCCCTTCGTGACTTGGGTTCGCTTGCCCTCCGGCGTGTAAAAGCCGACCGACCAGGGGCACTTGTCGCCGAGCTTCGCGAGTTGCTTTCGATCTTGAAAAAGCCATGCTTTCATGGTTCGTGCTCCGTTTTGAAGTTGTTCGGTGGAATTCAGCCTCGCCGTTTGCCGCATCGCGTTGCATCGGTCCCCGGCGAGTGTTTGGAAATTGGCCGCTCCGATGCGTCTATTGCGTTACTGCACCTTTCAAGCACCCCGCCGATGCCGGCCGTTCACCAGCATCATCGGAGAGCGGCCGCTGCAGGTGGCTCGCGCGGGTAGTCACTCCGGTTGCCCGCGTTTTTCAAATTGCTCCACAAGCGTCCGGAGAAATTGAAAATCAGCCGACTTCGCGGAGCCGTTGTTGGAATCGTCGTCATCGTCGGGGAAAATGTCACCACTGCTGCCCGACAGCTTGAACGTGAAAGCCGTCGCGCCGTTGAGGCGGTGTATGCTGATTTCCAAACTGTCGGAACGGTTGAGTAGGTCGCGTGGAACCTCGTCGCCTGGCTCGGGGATGTTGAATCGCTGAATCATGTCGAACCATCCTTTCGCTCGCCTGTTGCTCGCGGCGTCGGTTGCGGCGGAAGAATCAATTCTTCCTTCACGATCCGATCGACCTTGTAAGCCGTCTCGAATAGGCCGGGCGACTTGTGCCCGAGGTGCAACCGCCCGGCGCCACGACAGAGCCGCTCGACTTCGCTTGCGGAACCCCGGCGAATCCATCGCAACGTGCCCCGGAGCCCGGCTGCCGCTGCGATGCAACGGAATTCGCCGAGCAACGCGTTTCGGCTTCCGCCCATCGGAAAACACAGTTTTCGCGGCAATCCGCTGGCAATGCAGCGATCGATTGCCGCGACGTTTGTTGGCGGAAGCTGGCGGTTAATCACTCGGCCGGTCTTGCTCATCACGACCGATAGCCGACCGGAACCGTCAGGCTGCGAGTTGATTTGCCCATGCTCGACGGCAAGAAGGTCGCCGAGCCGTAAGCCAGTGTTCCAGGCGGTCAGGATGAACGCGTACCACCAATGCCGACGCTCGATCATCGTTCGCCACCAAACCCCGTCGAGGTTGGCGGCCGTGTCGAGTAGCTTGCCGAGCTGCTCAACGTCGTAGCCATCAATGATTCGGGCCGGCACTTTGATGGCACGCACACGCCGGGGATACTCTGTAAGAATTCCCCGTTCAAACGCGTCTCGCCACAGCACCAAGAGCGACCGGCGGTAGCTGCGGGCCGACTCTCGCGAAACCCGCTCGAGCTCGCCCGCGATAAACGCATTGAGCGTGTCGGAATTCAGATCCGCAATTCGCGCCGGCCGTCGAAGGTGTCTGCTGAGCAGGCTCGCGACGTTTCGGTACTGCTCGATCGAGCGCGGCCGCAAATCCCGGCCGCGCTCGTAAATGGCGACGAAATCGCATAGTAACGTCGCCGTGCTCTGCGTCGGCTTCTTGAGAGTTGCCGGCTTCAATTTACTTGCCCGCGGCTTTGAATCGCGTTTCCGCGAACGCAACGACTTCATCGCGCTAACGACCGGCCGACCGGACTGTTGCGAAATATCCCCACGCCGGACGGCGAACCGCCAGAGTTGCAGCAACAGGCCGACCAACCAGCGAATACCACCCGCGTTCCGTCCGGCTTTCTGCGATTGCTTGATGAAGTCGGAAAGCGTGGCGTCGTTCAGGTCGCGAAGCAGGGGCGTCCTGCCCAGCCATTTTTCAAACGCGTCGATCGACGAACGAACCCGCCAAACTTGCGAACCGGCGGAGCCCACCGAAAGTTTCGAGACAAGGTAAATCGTGTCGAAATAATCGATCGACTGCAAATTCGGATCAGTCGACTTTTCGGGTTGTTGGCTGGGTGTGATCATGCGGCACCCCCTTTCCGACGAAGTTTTTCCGTTGCCCCATCGCGCCGCAGCGCCGCCTGCAAGACCGGCGAGGGCGGCAGTGTGATTTCCTGCTGCACGATCCGGTCACATTTGTAATTGGAAGCGAACAATCCGGGCGAGCGATGCCCGAGGTGCAAGCTACCGGCCCCGGGCTTGATTCGTTCCGCTTCCGATGCGCCGCCTCGGCGCAGCCATTTCGCCGAACCAGTGAGCCCGGCGGCCTTCACCAACAGCTTGAATTCACGGTAGAAAAATCGGCGGTTGACCCACGGCGGCAGGATCAATTCGCGAGGTGTGCCGCTGCTCATGCAGGCGTCGACGGCTTGCATCGCATCCTGCGGAAAAATCCGGTGAATCGCCTCTTGCGTCTTCTGCATCACTGTCGTGAGCCGGCCCGAGCCGTCTGCCATGCGCGCGATCGATGCGCCCTTGATCGCCAACACGTCGGATAGTCGCAAGCCCGTATACCAAGCGACCAGGATGAACGCTCGCCACCAGAGCCGCTTCTCGATGCCAGTTTTCCGAAACTCGCCTGCGGTGGCGTCGGCAGCTGCCAGCAGTTTGCCGACTTGCTCGGTGTCCCATGCCTCAACCACGAGCCGCGGCCGTTTCACCTTGCGAATCTTTCGCGGGAAGTCGTGGACTATGCTTTCCTCGAAGGCGAACCGCCAGAGACACAGAATCACTTGGCGAGCGCCGTGAAGCGTGTGGGGTGCGAACCGACCGGAAGCCCAGACGAGCCAGCCGTTGACGTTTGCGGCTGTGAGGTCTTTCACCTTCGCCGGGGCCGCCAGGAAAAGCCCAAACGAGCGGATGGCACCTGAGTAGGTAGTTCGCAACGTCGATTCGGAAATGGGCCTCGCAATGGCGTAGTGCTTGTAGAGCAGGTCGGCAAGCGTTGTTTCGCCCGTGGCGTTGACCATGGGCGCGCGTAGCTCAGCGGCCGGCTTAAGCGACTTTTCCCTTGCGACCCGATCGGCGGTCGGAATACGGTTGGCTGCCGGTTGCTGGTTGCGCCTCTTAACGATTTTTCCCATGGGCAGCTTTGGCCGCTTGCCGTTGGATGGCAATTGCCCACACCACACGATGCCGCGCCAGATCGCGAAAAGCCGCTCTGCCGAAGCGCGGGCAACACTCGGCTTGCGACCGTTATCCACGATGAACTGCTGAAGCGACGAAGATTGCTTTTCGGATAGCGTCAGGTTGGAGAGGTCTTGCAGCGTCGGGGCTCGCTTGAGAAATGCATCAAACCATCGGACAGCGATCACATTTAGATGAATCTCGTGCGCCGTGATCCCGTTGCGCCATTGGTTGACGGCCTGGATGTCGTCGAGATATTCTCGGAGCAATGTCGCGGACGATACTTTCGGGTCCGCAGATTTGTTGGGGGCGATCAATGGGCGCCCCCTTTCGCTTCTCCGGCTTGGTTGGCGTCGATCTTGTGTTCGAGTCGTAACGTCGGCTGAAACGCGGGCTCCGGCGGCAAGATGACTTCCTGCTGAGTAATTCGGTCGACTCGGTAATTCGATTCGAACAGACCAACTGTACGATGCCCGAGGTGCGCTCGGCCCGCACCGGCTTTTATGCGCTCGGCCTCAGAAGCCGAGCCGCGGCGAATCCAGCGGATGGTGCCGCGAAGGCCGGCCGAGTGAATAAGGGCCTTTGCCGCGCGGTAAAAGTGCCGCTGGTCAACCCACAGCGGAAAGCACGTTTCCCGCGGCGAGCTCGCCATGCTGGCCAGGATTGCCTGCATAGCACTGGCCGGCAACACTCGATCGATGGTATCGCCCGTCTTGCTCATCACGACGGTAAGCCGGCCGCCTCCATCCGGCGATTGCGTGATCGAATCGAACCTGATCGCGAGAACGTCGCCGAGTCGAAGGCCGGTGTACCAAGCCGTCAACAGGAATGCTCGCCACCAAAGCCGTCGCTCGATTCTCGTCTTGCGGAATGAGCCCGACAGCTGGTCGGCCGCGGCGAGCAGCCTGCCCATTTGCTCCGTATCCCAACCTTCAATGACGCGTCGCGGTGTTTTCACCTTCCTGATCCGCCGCGGAAGTTCGTTCAGCACTTCGGTTTCGTAGGCGAATCGCCAAAGCACTAAAAGCTGCCTGCGGTGGCTGCTCGCGGTGTTGGGGCTACCGATCCCGTCGCGACTCGCGATCCAAGCGTTTACCGTTGGGGCAACAAGATCGGCGAGAGTAGCCGGCCGGCCAAGGAAGCGGCTGAACGACTGAATCGCCGCCCCGTAGCCTCGATCAATGGAAGCCGCTGCAAGCGGTCGCTCCATCGCGTAATAGTCGACCAGGAAGCTCAGCAGCGTGGTTTCGAGCGTGGCGGGCGCCGTGATTACTTGCGGGAGCGTGGGTGCTACTTGCCCAACCGCTCTGCCTCGCTCAATTGCTTCGCGAGTCGGAATCCCGCCATACGGCGTCGCTCCCTCCCGCCGTGGCTTCAGCCGCTTGACGGCCGGCAGTTTTGGCGGGCCGCCGATCGGCGGCATGTGGCCAGCCCAAACAACGGCCTTCCAGAGCGCGAACAATCGCCCGACCATCGCTTTTCCAGTGCTTGGCAAACGATCGTGCGCCACGATGAACCGAACCAACTCCGCGGGCATCGTGGCGGACGAGGCAAACCCCGAAAGATCGGCCAGCGTTGGCGCCCGTTTGAGAAGAGCATCGAGCCAACGGAGAGCATGCTCCGTCATTCGCAAGGATTCGCCGCCAGCGCCGGCGCGGTGAATCTCCGGCGCGAGGATCGTTTCGACATATTGCACAAGCGGCGTTTTCGGATCGAGACGGCCGCCAGAAGATGCCTCGGAACTTGTCTCAGCCCTTGCTGCGGTGCTCAGTTCAGATGCCGGCGGAATGCCACACGGACGTTTCGCCCGCGGCAATGCTTCATCGTCTGGATTAGTATCAACGCGATGCCGGCTGCTCGCGAAACGCCACACGGACAGCAAGCGGTCTCGCGGACCGTTCGCGACTGGATACCCACGATCGGGGAGCCAAGCAAGAAAGCCCGCCAGGGTTTCGTTGTTCAAGTCGACCAGCATCGCGGGGCGCCTGAGAAATTCATCGAACAACGATAAGGCTGTTTTGTACGATGCCCTTTTTCGTGTTGTCGTGGTGGGCGGGAGCAACGGCACAAAAGCCGCCTTGTAATAATCCGCCAAAAGAGATTTTGAATTGAAGCCACGTCGGGGTGTGTTGTTTGCGATCATCTTAGACGCCACCTCCCTTCGAAACACTCGTCGATCGACGGGAGGACGGGTCGCGTGGCGTTTGCCGAGAGAACGGCGAACCGAAGGCGCGGGTCTTCAACGCGCGGATCTGAATCGCCCAGGTGCCGATCGGGCCGTTCGAGTCGGTGCGAAGTTTGTCCGCGCTGTGAGCACGGGCAATTTCAGTGGCGACGTTCAGGGTGAGTCTCGCGGCATGGTAGCGAGCCTCGGTGAACGTCGGCGAAAAATGAAAAACGCGAGTCGGCCGCCACTCCGGCGGCACCGTCACAATTAGGACGGCTTCGTAGGGCTTTGCCATGTGTGCTTCGACCTTCCCCTCTGCGCTGGAAAATCAGCGCAGCAAGTATCGCAGCCTCCGATCGATCGCGCTAGCAAGATGCCCGCAAGAGCATCCCGGGCCAAAAGCCCACACGACCGATCGGAGGTTGCAATTCTTGGTTTCATCGTAGAATCTTGCGGGTGAGCCCTCACAGGGCTAACCGATGAATGGTTGCCGGTTCGCCTTGCTAGGGGCTTGCCGACGCACACATTCTCATCGACGTTTCTGACCGTGTCAATCGCCGAAAAACAATCTCGCCACTAGGTCGATCGAGCGACTTTCTCAAGGCCCGGGAACCAGTTGCGGGAGTCGTTGGGCTCGCTGATCGAACTGCGTTCCCTCGCCTTTGTACCGTCGCCGGCGCGCCTCTTCATGCAACAGCTCGCGCGCCTCGGCGGCCTTCACGCCTAACTCCGCGAGCTTGGCTTTTGCCTGAGCAACCGATTCGATGTGAGCCTGCTGCCGCTGCTGAAACGCTTCGACCGGTTCGTCTGCTTTTCGGACCGTGGGCGCTCCGCTCGCCGCGTACAGCAGTCGGCCGGCGTAATCGCGGCGGAGCTGCGTCATATCGAGCCCCGATTCTTTTGCTCGGTCGTAAAGATCGCTGGCGGCCTGCGGGGGTCGGTTGGCCAGCGCGCTCGCCAGTTTGCTTTCCACGGTCTTGGAAAACTCGGGGGTGCGCTCCTTGTCGTCCGCCAGTTTCCACACGTCGAGCGCATGCTCGGGCGTGAAGTCGCGGCCGGAAACGTATCGCACGAGCGGCTGCTGGCCAGCACGTTTGAGCGTGTCGGCCGACTGCTTGGGCGTCATGCGGCCGGTGGCGACTTCCTGGCCGAGCCGATCCTTCAATGCCGGCAGCCCCCCTTGTTGCATGGCACTGTTGACGAGCGTTCGCTTCTGCTGACTAGCGTCGGCCTGGTTAAGCGTGCGAGTCGCTGGCATCGTTTCCCGGGCGTATTCGACCGCCATATTCATCGCCGGGGAACGAGCGATTTCGGCCGGCGCCGGAGTGAAGCCGATCGCCGCCAGCCCGGCCCGTGCCACTCCCCCTCCACTCTGCTGCTGCTGTTCGATGTTCCGGAGATTGAACGGGACGAATTGCTTCGCGGCGTATTGTCCAAGTCCAGGGAGCGGCTTGTTCGGATCGTAGATCTGGTTGCCGAAGAAATCCTTGTTATTGATTGCTTCGATCGTGGCCGCCACGAGCGGATGTACCTTGTGGCCGGCCGTGGAGAGCGGATGCGACAGGAACGAGTAAACATCCTTCATGTAGGTCGGCAGCGCGAGCCGATCCTCCTCGCCGCCGGGTCGAATGCCGCCTGTTTTGGGATAGAAAAAGTCTTTGGTTTCGGACGGCCCCTTGCCCGTGAGAAGATATTGCAGGCCAGCCCCCCACAATCCGGTAAGCACTGGCAGCGCTAACGCATAGGCCATCTTATTGCTCAGCACTTGGTCGCCGGCCTTCAATCGGCTGCCGGCTTTCAAGAGGTCGAATGGCGCGCCGCCCAGCTCGCGAACAGTGCCGAGGTTCCACCCCACCGACCGCACGGCTGTCATCAAAAAATCTTTGAACTTGCGATTCCAAAATAGGTTGTCATACACCAATTGGCCGAAGCGGTTGTCGGCCGAGTCCCAGCCGCGCTGCAGCGTGGCAACGCGATCGTCGTAACTGGCGGACGGTCCCAGGCGAGAAAGCCCATCGGCGCCGAGCCGGGCCGCGGCAGCTACCTTCAGGCGTGGCACATAGAATTCCATCATCGGCTTCGCGAGAGTTTCTAACAGGGCGAGCGGAGAATTGGCCGCCGCCTTGGCGAGCGACTTCGCCGTGCCCCCGACCGTGCGAGGTTCACCATATTCCCCAAACCGAAGCTCGCGGATTGCCTGTTGCACGCGGGCGGTGCCGTTGGTGATGTAGTGAGAATCCTGCTTGACCGCACCCCCGGATGTGATCGTGTTTTGAACGTAAGCACGAAGCTGCGGATCGTCCTTGATCGTCGATAAGCCATCTTCGTAACCACGTTTGATCGCACTGCCGAGGCTCAGCCCGCGATAGACTGAAGGGCCAATCGTCAAACCGGAAGCCACATTTCCAATCCCTTTGACAACCTCGCCACGCTCAAGCTGTTGAAGCCCGAGCGAAAAATCGGATATCGCCGCGTTGAACGTGGTGAAGGTCGCATGGAAAACCGGCAGGGCCAGTTGAGCCATGTTGAGCGTGTTACCGATCGCCCGCCCAATGTCGTGAAACGGATTTCCCCTGAGCCCCGGCGAGGTGGCGTTGTCCAGCACGTTGGCCACCTGCGGCGGCGCCCAGTAAGCGCCAACCTCGGTAATGCCGGGCACCTTGACCGCTCCCTCATTCTCGGAAAGCGTGAGCGACGGCTTGATCTCGCGGAAAGGTTGTAGCTCCGGCTTCGACGCCAAGAAATCATCGAACCGCTTGTAGAGCGTCGGGGCAACTTCCTTTAGCTTCTCGGGGGCGTGAATATACGCCTCGCCCAGCATGGCAATGCGCTCCTGCGGGCTGTTTAGGTAACCCATGAACCTGCCGCTGCGAGTTACACCTTTCGCGTCATCGTTTGCTGTCCGGAGCGCGGAAATGTTGCGCAATTCATTCCACACCTTCGGGTCGCGAAAATTAAGCGCATCCCGCAAGTTGTAGCGGGCGTTCATCGCGTGCGTAATTTCGTGCGCCAACACGGACAGCGGACCGGCGAATCGCGTCTGCACGCTCTTGTCGCCGTAGGCTAGCCCCCAAGTGCTGTCTCGCGTGCCGCCGCCGGCGTTCTTGAGCGTCATCTTGCGATCAGTCTGTACCCCGAGGCTGTGCGCAAAATCGGTGAGCCCGCTCATCATTTGATCGTCGTATGCCTCTTTCACGGCCAGTTCGGGCGGCCCGTATTTCGTGAACAAAGGGCCCTTCAGTTTGACCATGCCGTCCGGTTTTTTGCCGAGCGCCGACGCGTACTGAATCGTCCCTCGATCGGAAAGTGTGTCGGCCGCATTGTGCCCGAACACGTAGCGTCGCATGTCGTACGCGCGAGCGAGAATCATTTTGGCCGGATTGTCGCTGATTGGCGTCAGGGCCTCAGCAACTTGCGAATGCTTGGCCGCCGCAGCAGCGTCGCCGGCCTTTTGGAGCCGCTGGGCCTCTTCCAAATGAAACTGGCGAAGCTTCATCGCGTCCGCGAAAAAGTCGATCGATCGCTTCTTGAGGAATCCGGCTCGCCCCTCCAGCGGCGCATGGCCGTAGATCGTCGCCATCGCGGCCGCGGCTCCCTGCGGCCCTCTGAACAAGTGGGGAAAGTAGTTTTCGAGGTAGTCTTGCAACTTGCCTTTGCCGAGCACGATCACCGCGTCCCGGGATTCGTCGAGCAGCTTCCGACTCATCGCCGCGAACCGTTCCAACTCCGGCGTCGGTTGCTTCTCCCCACGCTCCATGCGATCGATGAACGCGAAATTCTCAGCCGGCGGCATACGGCCGAAAGCTTTTGTCACATCCGCCATGAACTTCTCCGCTTCGGCGCCCTGCTGGCGGAGCTTGCCCAGGCCGGCTCGCATTTCCTGACCCGCAATGCGAGCATCGGCGGATCGCGCTTGCGGGTTGAACACCTGCCGCACGGTGTCGAGCATTCGGAAGGGAAGCGAGCGAATCGCGTCGGTTGGCGGGTTGCCACTCGGCCGCATTCCCTTCCACTTGATCGCCGCGGCCGTCGCGGTGTCCTCGGCGACCGCCATTTTTTCAGCGATTTGCTGCTGTGGCTGTTGGCCTGATTCCTGCTGCCGCATGAAGGCTTCGAGATCGGGAATCGACTGGCGGTTTTCGTCGCCGGGCCCGTATTTGATAACCTGCCCCTCGGAGCCGATCATCATCGGCTGCGGATTTTCTTGGCCCTGCGGCCCGACCGCCGCCGCCTCATTCGCCTGTTGTGCTTGTTCGTGCAATCCAGCCTCGCGAGCCTTGCCGGCGGAGGTGAAGTGCTCGGCCAGCTTGCGATGTAGATTCGCGGCTTCCGCGTGCTGGCCGTTCTCGGCCAAGCTGGCAGCAAATCGGGCGCTGCTCTCGCCGGGCGAGACAGAGGCGGCCCGGTTAGATGCAAAGCGGGCACCCTCGACCGCTCCGACTGGCGCAGCGTCGGTCTGCTCGGCGAGAGCCCGCCTTTGTGCCAGCCGATTCAGCAGCGATCCATCGGGCGCCGCGCCAACCGCGATCTGCGGCTTCCCGTTGTCGCCGACTGCTGTTACTTCGACACGCCGCTTCCCTTTGTCGAAAATGTCGGCGTTCGCATCTTCACTGCGGCCGGCGTGAACAAAGCCGTTGCGCAACAAAATGTCGCTCAAGTCGTGTCGTGGGCCGTCGTATGCGATAAGTGGCTCGTCTTCCCATTCCTCTTTCGATGGCACGTCGAGCTTCGACGGGTCGAACCCGAGCCCCTTCAAGAAATCGACCGACCCAGCGGCCGAGGTCATGCGGTGCGTTTTGGCCGCCCACGGACTTTCGTCGTGGTACTGAACTTCCGTCAATTCGTAGGGCGAACCATTGAAGAATGCGGCCTCGCGATGCGCTTTGGCCGCCGCCGGCTTGCCGTCATTTTCATATTCAGTGACCAGCTCATCATGCAGTTTCGCCGCTTCCGCGTGTTTCCCGCTCGCGGAAAGATATTGGGCAAGACGGGCGTCGTCCCGCAGATACGTGTGATTTTTCGAAACGTCAAACGCTTTGGTCGAAGCCTCGACGGCCGAACGCCTGGCCCCCGGTTGCGGCTCCATCGGCGGTAGTTTTGCCAATTCATCGCTAACCCATTTGTACGCGCGCTGGATGTTGTATTCGCCGGCGTTCGGCGAGCCTATAAATTCCCGGAACCGGGCTTTGGCTTCCTCACCGTTGCCGCGATAGATGGTCGCCGCTTCCATTGGTGATTCACGCACCCGGCGGCGAATCTCCGCCTCCTTCGCCGCTGGTCGCTCCGGCCTATCGGCGTCGCCCGACTCGATGGCCATCGCATGGTTGGCTTTGTCCAAGTCGTCGAACAAGTCCTGCTGGCCAGGCAGCGCGTCTATGCCGCTGAGCAACTTGCCTTGCCGCGTGTTTTCCTGATCCTCGAACTTCGGTTTTGGTGTGCCGGCTGCCGGCTCGCGTGCCAGTGAAAAACCGCTGTCGGCCGACGTCGGCGCCGCTCCCGCTTTTCCCCCGAGCGTGCGAAGGAAATCTTGAACGTCTTCTTTCGGCACCGATTGGCGATGGGGCTCGGCCCAAGCGTCGTTGGGGTCTTCCACCGCCGGCTGGCGCAAACGGTCTTCCGCATGCTGAGCCAGCTCGTTCGGCTGGCCGGCTTCGACACTGCGAAGCGCTTCGTCGATCACTCGACGGCGTTCCTCGGGCGGCCGCATGAACAGCTTGACGATCGGGTCGGGCGGGTACGGCGCCTCGGCCTTCTGCTGCTGAGCGTTTCGATAATCACCCTTGCCCACGAGGATCCCAAGCAGCCGCTCTTTCTGCTGCTCGACGGCCGCCCCTGTGTCGCTGCCGGCATCCTGAATGATTTTCTGCAGCGCGGCCTTCGTCTTCTCCGATTTAGTGACCGAAAGCATATCGGTCGCGCCGCGCTGGATCGATTGCCGCAGCTCGTCGGGCAGCGTGTGAAGAGGTGCATACTTCACAGCCTCGGGCGTCGTCTTACCGCCCTGGGCGTCGGCGATGCCTTGCTGCCGTTCGTTCGCCGTGTCGGCCTTTCCCGCTTGCGCATTCTCCGCTCGGCGGCCGCCAGCATACTGTCGACGCATTGCTTGATACGCCTCGTCGTTTGCCCGCAAGTTGATCTTGTCCTGATTCGATCGACTGCGGAAGCCCGGCCGGCCCTCGGGAATGATGCGATCGTAAGCGTTTGCCTGTTCGTGCTCGCGGATGCGGTCGCGGAGAGGAGCTTGCGGGGTTGTCGACGCAGGCAAATCCGGTCGCACTACGTGGGGAATAGCCTGTGGTGGATCGACCGGGGCCCAGTGAGGTTGAGCAGTTTCGCCGTTCGCGATCGTTCTCGTCGGCACTTGTGGTGTCGCTGGCGACTGAGCGGTCGCAGCGGTGCGATCGCCGGCCGCTGCGGCTTCGTTCGCCTGCTGAGCTTCGCGGTGGACCTGCGCCCAGCCTTCCATTTTTGCCGCTTCGTAGCGATCGGCGAGTTGGCGGTGCAGATCGGCGGCCGTCGCGTAATCCCCAGCTTTGGCGGCCGCCTCGGCTTGCTGGTCTCGCGGATTGTCCGGATTCGCCGCAAGCGCTTTGGCCGATGCCTCGCGGGCGATGGAGGCCTGCAATTCGCCGGTCGCTGTGTTCAGCGTTTTCGCGGCCGCAATAGGGGACTGATCGGCTTCGCCATTCGCGATTCCTCCCGCTGCCGCTTGCGACGTTGCTGGCGACTCGCTCCCGGTCGGTCCGCCTCTTCCAGCCGCTTCATTTCCCGCTGCATTTCGATGGATGCCGACATTTTCGTTCTCCTTGGGTCTGTAATTGATCGGCTCGGGCAGTGGGGAAACGGCTTTCTCCATCTCCGCTTTGGGCAACACGCTTTCGGGCGGAACTCCTTGGCCGCCTCGGCTTCGCCATTCGCCGAATCGCTCGAGCAGTTTTGCTCCGATGTCGCGCGCCGGGCCGACCGAGTGCAGCACCGCCCCGAACAGCGTCGCTTGGATCCCCGCACTGAGAACATCGTCGGCGATCCGCCCCGGTTCAATACGCGACTTGTCGCCCGTCGTCGAGTAATCGACCGCCGCCTGGGCGACAGCCTGAACTCCGAACAGCCCGGCATCGCGAACGACGGTTGGGGCAACATGTGCCGGCCATTCCTTCAAAATTTGCGTGAAGCTCGGTTTGATCGCGGCCTCAATGTCGTTCGTCGCACCGCGAGCGTCGGGCACACCCGCACCGTCGAGCAGCGTGTAGGTCGCTACACTCACTGCACCCGTCATCGCCGCGCCGACGTAGGCCCTCGCTCCGGTTATTCCGGCGTCGTGATACTCGGTCAGCTTTCGCGAAGCATCCATCGCGCCCATGGCAAGCGGTGCGGCCGTGGCACCGCCCGTGAGTACGGCCGTCGCAATCTGCGTTGCCTGAAGGCCGGCGCCAGTGAACATCGGCGAGACACCTTGCAACTCGTTGAGCCGAGTCGCACTTCCTCCCATGATGTCGGCAGCGTGATTGAACTCGTCGGCGGTTATTCCCGACGTGATCTGCGGCGAAACTTGCGCCAGCAGCCCAAGGCCGACAGCGGTCATTTGCTCGAAGGCGGTTCCGATCGTACGGGCGGCGGGACTGACTACGCGGATCTTCAGGTAGTCATTTGCGTGCGAAGCGTCGTATGCCCGCTGTGCCTCCTCTGTGTCGCGCTGTAGGCCGATCACATCGCCGGGTAAAACTTTGTCCGGCGAAATACCGAGCCTGCGGGCCGTTTGCTGAACAACCGGAGCGTCGGGGCTGAACCAGTTTTTAGTTGCCGCTTCCGGAGCGATTGCCGCGGGCACTTCGCCGCGGGCAATTTGCTGATTCACGGCCGAACCAGGCCGAAAGAAATTCGCCTGGTTGACTTCGCCTTGCGGGATCGTCTGCGGCGTCTCTCGGACGTTGCCCAGCAACCCGTTGATAAACGTCGGCTCGCCGCCTTGATTCGTGTTCTCTTGCCGCATCGCTTCGTCGTGCGCTGCCCGGATGCGATCAATGAATGGCTTCACCTGCTGGTAATTGCTACCGGGGAATGCAGCGTTGAACTGTCGAGCCAGCTTCGCCTCGTAATCGGGGTCGGCTAATTGGCTCTGACCGGACTGCTGCTCGCGTTGGGCGAGCCCATGAGCCCACGCTTCAACGTCCTGGGCTCGCTGCTGGTTGAAATAGTCGATCGACTGCCCGACGTGCTGCGGAGCGGGCTGCACCTGCGCCGGGGCGTTGAAGGACTCCCGCTGCTTGAGCCACGCAAGATGTTGCTGGTAGGCTTCGTCCGTTTGCGGACGGCCGGGCACAAGAAACCCGCTCGGATCGGCGGCCGGTGGGGCTTGCGGGAGCGGGGCCGAAGGATCGGCGGCCGCCGTGGGCATCAGGCCGTTGAAATACGCGATCGAGTCTTGAACGGTGTCAGGCATTTTGGGCCTCCATGCTGGTTTCTATCGCGGCCGGGCAGCCGCTTTCATTGTTGGCACTGGTTCCGCGGTTGCTGCCTTCCTCTTCCAAATACCGGCGTGCTTCAACGTCGTCGACGGTCCTCGCGGGGTCTGGTGTGCGATCCCTCCCCGCTCGAATTTCGCTTAGCTCTCTCGCGTGCCAAGCTTCGCTTGCCGCCCAGTACGCCTTGTTATCGGCTTCGACCTCCGCCGCCCGCTTCAGCCGCCGAGCCTCCGCCGCCGCGCTAGTCCTGTGCAGTTTCCAAAACCGCCGCCTGTTCTCGGGCGACTCCAACGCCCAAAGCAGCAGCTCGATCGCCGCCCGGCTCGGAACGTCCCGGGGCTTGATGCCGTCCGGTTTCTCGTTGAGGTGCGACTTCGCCCAATCAAAGTTCCCCCACTGATCGGCCCGCTTGTCCGGATGGACGCGATGCAGCAACTTTTCCCACGTGGCCACCCGCAACCTCCGGAGCGAGCTCGGGCCAAACTCTTCCTCAAGGTGGACATAGACCATGCTGCTCGGGTGCTGCTTTCGCAATTCCACCTGCCGGAGCAAGTAATCCTGAAGCCGGCCCTCACGACGCAACCGACTCCGCAGCATCACGATATTTTCAGGCATGTTTGCACGACAACGGGAAATAACGGGAAATTGTCAGATAAAAACGGTAATCAGTAATCAGGCGTATTGGCGACGGGTGTCGGCTCGGGTCCCTCCGCGGGTCCCCTTCCCCGCGTGAAGCGAAATTTCATCGGTATGAGGTGGATTCCTGAAAAGCCGTAAGTCGTTTGGCCGTAGATAGCTAATACGGGACCCACTGGCGTGGCCGTGGGGGGCTTGGTTCGGATTCTGAGCCGCTTGGGGCCCCCCTTTTCGGTCTGCGGCTCGCTCGCAATCGACTTGCATATCGCCGTCGCAACTGCCGACAGTTGCAGGGTTTCCGCGTGCAGTGTTCAGGCCGAACGGAATCTGACTCACGATCAGATGAAGCTGCGAACCGGGGGAGGGAGGGTGAACACGGGTGGAGGGTGCGAGCCGTATTTAGCTCTGGCATGCCGCACGCGTCCTGCCGTGGTGTCGGTGTCATGCTCGCACTCGTTTCCATGTCGAGGCACGTGCTGTGCTGCATCCGGCGATCGTCGCGAACGGTTGCATTGGTCGGCTGTCGGTTCAACTTCAAGCCGTCGCCTGAATGCGTGGCTTCGTCGCTGCTGCGTCGGTCGGTTGCGGTTGGTGTTCGGAGTCGCATTGATTGCTCGCTTCGATTCTGGCGGCGTACGTCGCGTTGAACTACCGAAGTCTTTTGCAGGGGCGCTTAGGGCGCTTGCGACCCCTTGTTACTCATTTGCATACCTGCATCTTCTCTCATTTGCTTTTCTGACTTTTTTCACACGCGATAGGATACATACAAGCAGAAGCGCCCTAAGCGCCCTACTCGCCATATCGGTTTTATGTCGCTTTTGTCGCCAACCTGTACGTCAGGGTCTTTTCGATCTTGCTGCTAACGTCCGCATTGAAACCAGTCCAAACGAACCCACGGCCGAGTGCCTTGGACATGTTTTCGCTCATCGTCGGCAACCGGCCTTCGCCGATTAATTGCTTGATCGCTCTCGTCGCGCTGGTAACCGTCCGTCTGTCGCCGGTCGCCTTGGCAAACCAATCGGCGACAACGCTCGACGGAATGAAAATGCGCTCGGTTTCGGTGTTGTAATTCAGTTGCTCCAACTGATGGGCAAAGTCGTCCGCAAGCAAGCATGCCTCTTCGGCCTCGACATCGGTTGCGGCTTGCCGTTCGAGAATCACCTTCTGAGCGTCGAATGGCTCGGGGAGTCGTGAAAGAATCGCTGCCTCCCACATCGCCCAGCGAGAGTAGCTCGGCAGTTCGGCTGAAACGTCCGACTGCAAAAACGCGATGCAATCGGCAATGATCCGCAGGCGGTTTTCTTCCACGAAGCGAGTGGCGTCTTCTTCCCACTTTCCTGTACGGGCCGGCTCGCCGACCTTGATAATCACACACCGTTGTGCCATGTCCGTCGACAGGCTGGCGCCGTTCAATGTGATGACCCAAGTGAGCAGGTTCGGCCGCCGTCCCTCACCGACGAACAATCGCTTGCCGCTGATGGTCGACGCGGTGATCAGGGCTTCGAGCTCGGCCCACGAAAAACGGTGCGACTTCACGTTGTCCAGCAGCGCAATCCGCAGAGCGAGAGCATTGGGCGATAAGAGTCGCGTTTGAATTTGCCCCATATCTTCGTTCGCGCTAAAGCTGATCGCGCCGCCAACAATCTGGGCGCAGAGCTTCGCGAAAGCAGTCTTGCCCTTTCCCCGGCCAGCGTCGGCCGTGATTACAAACGCTGGCCGCATGCCCGGGAGGCCGCCCCAAACCATCGTAACGACCATCGCCAGCATTAAATCGCGGTCGATCGTCGTTGCCGGCGCAAAGAAGTCGAGAAACGATCGCAAGGCCGATCCGTCGCCTGGCGGACATTCTTCGCATGTGTAGAACGCGTTCAGTAACGGCGGACAGTGCGGCAAGATTTCGATTGAATCGTAGGCCCGCGAGGTCCGCTTCAACTCGGCAAACACTTCGGATTTCGTAACGCATCCCATCGTGTTGTGCCACTGAATTACACCGGTCAAATTGCCAAGCCAGCCGAACGTCGATGGCGGATCTACAAGCCAACAAACACCGCTGGTGTCGTTCGGAACAAAAAGCGCCGAATCGACACGGCGAGGCCAGCCACCGGCGGCGTTCTCGATCTTTTCCAACACTCGATCCATTGAAAGCGGGCTCCACTTCAGCCCACCATCGTTTTCGCCTGATTCGACCTCGACGGCATTCGAAACCTCTGAGACGCGGGCAACAGTATCCTTCGCCTCTTCGGCAGTTTTTTGATCGATGGGGCCGAAGTCGTACGTTCGGTTTTGCGGATCGTCGGCAAGCGACAGTAAGTCCGCGTATTTGCGGCTGTCGCTTGTGAGCCAATCCCGCAGATCCATTCCATGGCTTGTTACTAAAGGATAAGGCAGGCGAACGTGGCGGCTTTCGACCGCAACTCCACGAAGGGCTTTCATCCATTTCGCCGCACCGACCTCGCCGGCATTGTCTGCATCATGCACGACGTAGGCGACCCGACCCGCGAACGCGCCCGCAATGCAATCGTGAACGCTGGCTGGCTCGCCCGAGGCGTTCGTGACAACCAAATGCCGCTCCCGCAGCTCGGCCGGGATCGCGGCCAGCAGCGTGAGCATGTCCGAGGGGCCGGCCGTTTTCCACACCAGTTCAACCGCCGCTTTTTTGTCGGGATCGCTGAGCAGGTACAGGGCCTGCAAATTCATCAGCGTGCCCGAGGTCGGGCCGCACGAAACCATCTTCGCCACGCTAGCCGGCTTGTCCTCGCCCTGGTAGATTTCCAGTTCCTTGCCCGTGAGATTCCATAGCACCCAGGCCACCGGATCGGCCGCCAGCAACTTGGGCCCGTAGGCCGGCAATGCCAACACCTTGAACCGTCCCCGCCGCTTCTCGCCAGATTGCTTGTCGCGATAGCAGGGCCAGTGGGCCACGCGGCCGCCGGCCAGGCGAATCGCCTCGACCGTCGCTCCCGGCTTGTGCCGTGCGCACCACATTTCCGCGAGCAGCAATTCGCCGGCGTCCCACTCCAGGAATTCCAAGCCCTCGCGCCAGTCCTGTTTTTTCTTGCGGCGGCCGTCGAGTTCAACCCCGGCGATTCTGGCGTAGTGAGCCTTAGCCGCTTTCCAGTCTGCGAACGCCACGCCACGACCGAAGCGAGCTGCGAATTCCCACAGATTCATTTCGCGATGGTCGGCCGCCGAATCCCCGTATTTTCCCGTGTTGGTGTCGATGTAGGCGGACGGCCGTTGCTCGTCCCGCGATGCCGAAAAGCACTCCTGGCGACCGTCTGCCCGCGGGTGTCCCACGAGCCGCAGGCCGAGCGCAGCGTACTCGCCGGCCACATCGAGCGCTGCGAGGATCGAAGCATCGTTGCCCTTGCCGATCATCGACTGATCCTCACCGCATTTCGCCACAACAGATCGCCAGCGGCATCGGCTTCAATTTGAACCTGAGGCAGACGGCTCAATGTAGAGACGATATGTGAAGGCCAGTTAGGTTGAAAAATCCCATCCAAAAGCAGGATCAGTCGTCTTGCCGTGCGAAAGTCGAGCGAGGGGAAAAGATGCTCGAGCTGCAGCTCCTCCACCTCGGCCATCTTTTTTGCAAAGGCTTCGATTGCTTGGTCCGAAGCAAGAGACCAGGAGCCATTTTGTTGGCGAAGGAGCCACTCCCCCCACGCCGCACACCAGCGGAATCGATCGCCGAACATCGTCGCTAGGCGTCGAGTAAATGCCGCGTCGGTCCATTCTGCTGCGTCATGCAGACTGCCTACCGGTTGCCGATCGGTCTGTGATGGGTGTATCATGTTCGCTCCTGGATTGACTTTCGCGGAGGGTCGCTTTCCCGAGCGGCCCTCCGCAATTTCTTGCGTCGGGCATATCCCTACCGCTGATTTAACTGGCGATCAATGCGCCGCCGCCAGCCGCTTCAGTTCACACGGACTACGCGTGCTCCTCTAGGAAGCGGACCAAGGCGGCCCGCGAATAGACGTATTTTTTGCCAATCTTTCGCGCCGTGATTTCGCCACGGCGCCGCGCATCGCCAAGAATGTGCGGCTTGATTCCGAGCAACCGGGACGCCTCGACCTCGCAAAATCCGAGTCGCTCGAGCGGTAGCCTGCCTTCATGATCGCGGATCTCCGCAATGGCCACTCGAACGGCTTCGGTGATCACGGGCTGCAAATCGCCGATGTCACTGGCGTCAAGTTTCATTTTACGAACTCCGGTCGCTTTACTTACTTGCGCCGCAATTCCGACGAAATTTCACACTGGCGATCGATCCAACGCTGAAGCTCTGCCGGGGCATAGCGGACACCACGTTGCCCGATCCGCACCGATCGAATTTCTCCACTTTGCGTCAGCGTCCAAAGCAATCGCACGGATATTCGGAGCGCATCGGCGGCTTCCGCAACTGTGAGCAGGAGTGGCCGCACCACATTTACGGGCTCGGCTGTGATCATGGTTTTCTCCGCGATGAAACGAAAAAAGGGGCGCACCGCGGAGATTTCCGCAGCGCGCCCCTTCCTGGGACGGAACAGGATTGTTTGGACCCCAAGAATTTACGAAATCGATTTTCGTATTGCAATGCCACCCGACGAAATGGGATGCAAGGAGTCGCAATTTCTTTGCGACGCGCGGCACCCAATCTCGCGGAATCTATCGAAAACTACCCGGCCCGTCCTTATGCCACGGCACCGGCCGAACCGCGGCTGTCGTCCGCGTGCGGCAGTCCCCGCAAGAAGTTTGAATCGACCGTGCTCGCCGGATTGCAGAAATGAAAGAGGCAGCGCGCGACGAACTGCTTGATGAATCGCCGCAGGCATGCAGCCGTCCCAACGGCCGCGAGTCTACCAATTGGGGCGTGGCATGGCAATTCCGCGCCGCAGTGTGTAAGACGGCGAGCGAATCGCCTGTACTTGCGGGCGAGCAACAGCCGACGCGATGTAGAGCGTGAACGATGAAAGTTATCGAGGTTAAGCCAGGCGATGCGATTCTTGTGGGGGACGCCGTCATTCAATTTCTCCCCAGCAAGGGATGCGGCTCGCGAGTCGGCATCGACGCGCCGCCCAGCGTGAAGATTCACCACAATCGACGCAAGCCGCCCCGCCACGCGTCCGCAACGCCGGCAAGAGGGAATAATTGAAGGGCTGGGCTGGTTCGCCGAGCAGCGGAACGAAACGAGAAACCACTGGCCGGAGAGCCGCGTGGCCGGATGCGCCGCAGGCACAGAAATCTTTATTTTTTCGCGTTGCTGCCACGTGCCGCGGAAGAGGCGGGCGAACCTTCAACCATCGGCCGAACGGATGAGCCCCGCGTTGCCGCAAATGCGGCGTATTCGCTGAGCGAGATGCCAGTGGCGGCTTTTGCCTCGTTTGCCGCTTTTTGCACCATCTGGCGCACTTGGGCAGCAACTTCCCGTGTTTCCGTCGAGTCTAAAAGTCTGTCGGCCATTTTTGATCCCCCACTACGTCCCGTCGTTCAAGAGAGACGCCATCGCCAGTTCGCACAGCAACCGCTGTTCGAGGTTGCTCTTTACGAACTCTAGCTGTTTTCGCTGGTCTTGGTCGAAAAATCCTGCAAAATCAGTGTCGATGCAAACGACATGCTCATGATAACCGTTGTCGCCACTCACCCCCAGCGGGATCGCAACGATGGATTCGATCCGATTCGCCTGCGTGGGTTGGAAATACTTGAAGGAGTGCTGCAAATCGGCGTGGGCTGCTTTGGCTGAAGGAACAATTTGGATATCGCCGGTTTTCGCCGCAGCGACCGCGAGGCTTCGGGTCTCATTTGTCAGTTCAAAGAATCGATCCCGACTAAGCTTCTTTTCCTTCACTCCCTGTCGTACACACTTCGAATCAACACCATTCCAGCAATGTCGCAACACCAGAAACGGTCCGCTGCGGGCAAAGTAGGCAACTCGCAAGCTTGCTCTCGGGTTTCTGTCGGTGAGCAGTCTCCAATAAACCTCGTATGGAACTTGGATCAGAGCAACGACTTGCCGCTCCGGTTTCGCCGCCTCGCGATAGTTTTTCAGCCGGCGCTGTGCGTCCTGGGCCGGCGGAAGATTCTTCGACGCGTCGTGGACGAATGTTTTTTTGATTCCGATTACGCTGAGGAAGCAATGCCCTACAAGCCAATGAAAAAAGCCCTCGTTCTTTGCAAGTTGATAGTCGGCGTTCGCGGCATCCCTTTCCTTCAGTGCGTCGGCAACCTTTGTTTCCCATCGGTCGGGCAGCTGAAAACCGATTGCCTGAAGCAAAACAGTTGCAACTAAGCCGATCGCAAGCGCACAGAGGATTGCGGTATTCTTGCCATCAGCGTGGCCGTCCGAGATCGCCTTGTAATCGGGCCACGCAATCCCGAATGTCCAAATCCCAGCAATTAACGAACTTCCGAAAAAGAAAAACTTCCGCCGCCACGCACTGCCGTCGAGCCACTTGTTAATGCCATCTTGCCGCAGAAAGACTGCCGCGGCAACCAACGACGCAAGGACCAGCATACTTAGCGGCCACCACACCGACCAGTAGGCACCAACGGCATCTGCGAAAATGACCAATTCCGAGCCCCCCGCCAAGAGAAACGGACCCCGCTACAGCGCGAATCTCGGATTCTCACGGAGGGATGGCCTAGCCGTCAAGCCACCGCTTTCGCAAACTTTGTGCCGACGCGACTGTCCGGGCAACTGAGCTGTCGAAGATGGGGGGTGGCATCATAGCTAATCTCGGCTCTTTTTGCCTATACCGACAGATTCATCGCCGGACCCAGTATAGTTCGCACATCTTCTGCTAGCGACGCTGCGATCCTAAGAATTGTCGAGAAAATACGCTGTCGAGCACTTCCGATGAGCGTTTTCGCATCGGACTGCTCAACACGCTTTCGCCCTTTTTCGCCCCGGGACAAGCTTGCGATCAACCGTTCGCCATGGCCGCTTTCGTCTTGGTGTTCCCGCGGTTTTGCTGCTTGGGCCCGGCAGCCTGCCGAAGCATTTCGACCTTGGAGCCCTCCGGGATTCGATCTGTTTTCTGCTTCAGGTCCGTTACTCGAGATGGTTGGTGGCCAGATGTACGCAGGCCATTTGGCAGCCTGTCCGAGTGCCTGCACTTCTCCGAAGCACACCCATGTCCAAAACCCATCGTCGCGGGCAACCCTCCACTCGAAATATGGCGCCGCGACGATAAAGCCGGCGAGGTAGACCGCCAGAGCAATGGAGGCGGGCCACGCGATTAAGCTAACGATGGCGGTAGCGGCGCGAGATTGCTTGAGTTTGGTTTGCATGATGTCCCCCATGCGACAGGCGCGTTGCACGATGCCTGAATTAGACGTTCGCGTGATCGCTCCGGTCAAACAATTTCGCAAAAAATGCTTCGCGTCGTGCAAGCCGCTCGCGGCAGCTGCGGCACCAGGAGAAGCGTACCGCCCGCTGCAGGGAACCGTCGCGAAATCATGCGAACTCCCATCCGGGCCGGCCGGTCCATCGCGATCGCAGTGCTCCGCCAGCGATCGCCGGGGCGATCGCGCCAACCCGCCAATAACCTTCCACAACACTCCAGCGATGCCCCGAACTCTGCGAGAGCGGCCGCCGAGAAATCGCCGAGTTTTCCAGCGTCCGCTGATTGCCCCGAATGTACGCTAAGGCTAGGCTGAAGACTCAAAATCCAGTTGCCGCAAGGCAGTGTGGGTTCAAGTCCCACCTCCGGTAGTTCTTCTGCGGGCCGTGATTTACGACGAGCGCTTGCCTTCCGAGATGCTCCCATTGAGAAGACGTCGGGGAATCGAGGCGCCGCAAGTGCGCCTCGAAGGGCGATCAAGTTCTGTCGCGCAGAGCAGCGGCGGACGTAGCTAACGCCAACGATCTCTCCAACCAGTGTCATGCGGACGAAGTCCCGGATGCTTCGGGATGACAATGCCTGCCTCGCAACAAAAAGGCGTCGATCCACAGCGCTCCAGAATTTCGGCGATCGAGGCCGGCGAAATGGCGTCATGTCGCGGTTGCATCCACGTCGGCGGCTGCCTGTGTGTTGACAGGTGAACAACCTGTAATGTCAGGATTCTGATCCGCTTTTCCGTTGGCGTCCAGGCAGCCCGTTGGTAGCCTTGAATTGTCTGATGTTTCAGATATAGCCAAGTCGTTGCTGACAGCCCGCCAAAAACGTCTCGTCGTTAATTCGAACTCCCACCGGCCGATGTGCGGTTCGGTGGGACGCTGACGCGCGTGGGCGTTTTGAAGAAGCCCTAGCGGATTCGGACCGGAATTTCCTATGCAACCGAAGATCGACAAGCCGGATCTCAGGCCTTGCGGCGGGGCCAGAACTTTCGCCGACGTGCTACGCCAACGAATCCCAACAATCCGCTTGCGGCCAGCAGCAAGCTGGCAGGCTCGGGAACCGCTGCGATCGTGATCGAGCCGTTGAGCAAGGTCGGA
>DATAWG010000093.1 GCA_036267355.1 Pirellulales bacterium
ATCGCCGCCGACGGCCAACTGTGGGTCGGCAAATTCGCGGACGGTAGTGCCGGAGAAGACAAATCCTCCGGCGGCACATTGCGTTTTTCCTCCTGGGGCCGCTGGCCCGATTTCGAACGCTTGACCGACTTCCGCACGATCGGCTTTTGGCCCGAAAAGGATCAATGACGGACGCTGCAGCGCGGACGATCATCGCGGACGCACGATCCGCGACAAGCATCCGCCGAAATTCCTTCGCCGCCATTTGCAGTCGCAATTCTGCAACACGTGCTCCCTCGCGCGCGCGGTCGTCGCGAGAAATCGCGGAATGCATCCGTCTGGCCTCGTGCGCTCGTGCGCTGCCGAGTGTTGCAGGAATGCAACGGTCTCGCAGCACGGCCATGCTAGCCAATCGCTGGATTTGCCCGGCCGGTGTTTCTGAACTAGGGTTCAATTGAACGGCGGCTTTTCTCCTCTGCCGCCCAGGCTGGTGTCTCCGGCCGAACTGCTTTCGCCATCGCGCTAGCAGCGGCATTCGCGTTGTCGCGTGTGCGTGCTAGCAGGCGAAACTCGCGTTGCGGAATTAGTCGCTTCTCATCATTATCCCACCTCTCGATTTTCACTTTGGGGGCAGCATCATGGCGTTCGGCTCGAATTCATCGCGAGGCAAAAGAAATGGCGCCAGCGCGAAAACGAAGCAATCTCGCGCATCGAACAGGCTCCACATGGAGTCGCTCGAACCGCGATCGATGCTCTCCGCAAACGCGATTCTGGTGCAGCCGAATGTGCAAGGTGTCCTGACCCCGCTGACGACGGCGGCCAGTGTTTCGGTGTACACGCCGGCGCAGATTCGCGCCGCATACGGATTCACGGGCGTTTCCGAAACGGGGGCCGGCCAAACGATCGCCATCGTCGACGCCTACGGGGATCCGACGATTTCGGCCGATCTACACGCCTTCGATCAGCAGTTCGGTTTGGCCGATCCGAAGCTGTCGGTGGTCAACGAGACCGGCGGGTCGAGCTTGCCGGCGGCAAATTCGGGATGGGATATGGAAATCTCGCTCGATGTCGAATGGGCACACGCGATCGCTCCCGGCGCGAACATCCTGCTGGTCGAAGCCAGTAGCGCGAACTTGAGCGATCTGCTTACAGCGGTGAATTACGCCCGCAATGCGGCCGGAGTAAGCGTCGTGTCGATGAGCTGGGGCACGAGCGACTTCACCGGCGAAGCGGCCTACAACTCTTACTTCACGACTCCCGCCGGACATACGCCGGTGACATTCGTCGCCTCTTCCGGCGACAGCGGCGCGGGAGCCAGTTGGCCGGCCATTGCCAACAACGTGTTGGCCGTCGGCGGCACGACACTGAAAGTCACGTCGTCTGGCGGCTACACAAGCGAATCGGCTTGGAGCGGCAGCGGCGGCGGCTATAGCAGCAACGAAACCGAAGCAAGCTATCTCACATCGTTGCAGAGCACCGGTAAACAAAGCGATCCCGATGTCTCTTATGATGCCGATCCGAGCACCGGCTTCTACGTCCGCGATGGCGGCAATTGGTACGATGTCGGCGGCACCAGCGCCGGCGCTCCGCAATGGTCGGCATTGATCGCACTGGCAAACCAGGGGCGAGCAGCGAAGGGTGAAGCGGCACTGAGCAATGCCGATCAATCGCTCTTCAGTCTTCCCAGCAGCGATTTCCACGACATTACCACCGGCAGCAACGGCTCGTACAAAGCGACTGCCGGCTACGACGTTGTCACCGGCCGCGGCACGCCGATCGCCAATCTGATCGTCAACGGCCTGATCGCCGCCGCGAATCCGACAACAGCGACGTCAAGCTCGACGACGACGCTCGCCGCTAAAGTCGCCACCAATGCGGTCGATGGCGGAGGCGCCACGGCTGCGGGCCCGACGGGTTCTGATTCCGGCACAAGCGCCTCGACATCCGGCGCCAATGTATCCACGACCGCGTCGGTTTCCACGGCAACCAACAGCGATGTTGGAATGAGCTCGAACACGAGCATTTCTACCGCAAACGCGGCGATTACACGATCGTCGCTCGGCGGCGATTCGCCGTTCGTCGAATCTGCTGGCGAAGATCAATCGGTTGCGGGCGACGCGATCGGCGTCGGCGAGAACGAGGTGTTCGGCGATCTCCCGGAGGCCAACTTTGCATCGCAGTTCGCGATCGATGCCGATGCGTCGCCGAGTTCGATGCATTTGCACGATGCGATCGAGAACTTGCTCGGTGTGCTCGTGGCGAACGAAGCATAGGCTCGGCCGGCCGCGGCGCCGGCCGCCCGACGCCGTCGTAGAATCGAGCCCCGAAAGAATCTTGAATCTTTCGGGGTTTTTTCTTTTGTTCGCCGCGGGCAGCGGCTAGACTGCCGCTATCAGTTGCTGCAACCGATCGGTTTTGGCCGACCGACTTCGCTTGGTAGATTCGACGGTTCTTGCTATGATGGAGTTGTCGACGAAGCTGTTCCGTTCGCTGTTCCCACCTTGGCGCTTTCGCGTGGCGTGCCCGCCCGCTGCGCCTCACAGCTTCCCATCTTGTTAGCCAATTATTCTCCCCAGCACCCGTGCGAGGGCTATTTCCATGTTGACGATTCAAGGTCAACCGCAACGCCATCCGTTTTGCGATGGTCTGACACGACGCAACTTCTTGAAAATCGGCGGTTTGGCGATGGGCGGGCTGACGCTGCCGCAAGTGTTGCGCGCGGAAGCCGCGGCCGGGATCGCCAAATCGCACAAATCCGTGATCATGATTTTTCTGCCGGGCGGACCGCCGCATCTCGATTTTCTCGATCTGAAGTCCGATGCGCCAGCGGAAATTCGCGGCGAACTTTCGCCGATCAAAACGAACGTCGCCGGCATTGAAATCAGCGAGATGCTGCCGCGACTGGCGCGAATCATGGACAAGCTCGTCGTGCTGCGATCAATCACCGGCGCCACGGGCGATCATTATGCGTTCCAGTGCCAGACCGGCCGCAGCCATCGCCAACAGCCGGCCGGCGGCTGGCCCTCGATCGGGTCGGTCGTTTCGAAATTCCAGGGGCCGGCCGATCCGTCGGTGCCGCCGTTCGTGGGCCTTGCGCCGCCGATGGGACACATGCCGTGGGCCGATCCAGGCCAGCCCGGCTTTCTCGGCATTGCCAACGCGGCCTTCCAGCCGGGCCAAGGCGCGGGCATGAACGATCTCGTGCTGCAAGGAGTTTCGCTCGACCGGCTGCGCGATCGCCGCGCGCTCTTGAGTGGCTTGGACCGCTTTCGCCGGGATATCGACTCCAGCGGCACGATGGCCGGCATGGATGCGTTCGAGCAGCAAGCGTTTGGCGTGCTGACGTCGAGCAAACTTGTCGAAGCCCTCGATCTGTCGAAGGAAGACCCGCGCGTCGTGGCGCGCTATGGCCAGGGCGACCCACAGAATCGCGACGACGGCGGTCCGAAACTGATGTCGCACTTTCTGCTGGCCCGCCGGCTGGTCGAGGCCGGTGCCCGCGTCGTCACATGCGCATTCAGCCGCTGGGATTGGCACAGCCAAAATTTCCAGGCCTGCCGGCAAGACATGCCGCTCTTGGATCAAGGCGTAAGCGCCCTGGTCGAAGATTTATACGAGCGCGGGCTGGATCAAGACGTTTCGGTAATCGTGTGGGGCGAATTCGGCCGCACGCCGCAGATCAACAAGAATGCCGGCCGAGACCACTGGCCGCAGGTGAATTGCGGGCTATTGGCCGGCGGCGGAATGCGCACGGGCCAAGTAATCGGGGCTACGAACCGTTACGGCGAATTCGTCACCCAGCGGCCCGTCACCTTCGGCGAAGTTTTCGCGACCCTCTACCACAACCTGGGCATCGACGTAAACACCGCCACGCTCCACGACCTGACCGGCCGCCCGCAATACCTGGTCGACCACGCCCAACCGATCCACGAACTGGTGTGACACGTGTTGGTCGGGCTTTACGAGCATCCGTCAATGCCAAGGGCGCGTCACCGTTGCGGGTACGCTCGGCGATGACATCCCGAGCGGAATATTTGGAAGCATCCTGACACAAGCAGGCCGGCGGAAATGAGCAAGAAATGACCCGCCAGGCGATCGTTATCGAGAACGCTGGACCGAACTTCGGCGGTTACCTTCCAGACTTGCCGGGATGCGTGGCAACGGGCGCGACGGTCGAAGGAACGGAATCTTTGCTGCGCGAGGCCGTTGCATTGCACCTCGACGACATGCGGGAAGACGGAATCCCGATTCCCGATCCGTCGCGCGTCGTTGAGTAGCTGGAGGTTGAGGCAAGCGGTTGATGGGCCGCCGTGCTGCCGCCTCTGCAAGCTGTCGTGCGCGTACGAGCAGTTTCGCTAGAGCCCTTTGAAGCTCAGCACCGGCCGCAATTGACGAACGATTCGCATCAAGTCTCGCTGCGCCCGCATGACGGCGAAGATGTCTTTGTACGCGGACGGGGCTTCGTCACGGAGTTGGTCGCCGTGGCGATGATCGAACCACACGCCTCGCATTTCTCGCAATAGTTGCCGCTCGCCGATCGATTTCATCGCGGCGGCTCGGCTCAGCGCTCGGCCGGCCCCATGCGAGCTTGAAGAAAGTGCGGCGGAGCAACCTCGCCCGACGGTATGGAAGCTGGCGGTTCCCATCGAACCTGGAATCAGTCCCGGCTCGCCCGCTTTGGCCGAAAGCGCTCCTTTGCGGTGCACCCAATACCGATTGCCGTCGTGCAGTTCGGTACGAACATGGTTGTGATTCGCATGGATCAGCGAATCACGGTCGAGGCCGATCGAAAACAGATCTTCCAGCAATTCTCCGACGGCGGCAAGAATTACCAGCCGGTTTTGGGCCGCATAAAGTTCCGCCCAGGCTGCGTCAGACAGATACGCTCGTCCGGCCTCGGAATCGGCCTCGAAACCGGCCGGCTGTTTCGCCGATGAGGGGTCTCCGGCAATCGCCCCATGATGCGCGCTGATCGCATGTCCCATGCCGCGCGATCCGCTGTGGACCATCAGCCAGAGGAAACCTTCGTCGTCGCTCTGAAATTCCAAGAAATGGTTGCCGCGGCCCAATGTTCCCAGTTGCAATCGCCCGTCGCGCGATTTGAGCCTTTCCAGCCGAGGATGGCTCAACGGCAATCGCAGGAGTTCCTCGGGCAGATTCGCCGCCGCGCTTGTTCGGTGCTGCTTCAACGCTGGAATCGTTCTATACAACCCGGCCAACAGCTTCGCGGCTGGCTGCTCGTCGGCCAGAAGATCGGCTTCTGCCGCACATCGCACTGCGGCCATGCCACAGCCGATATCGCTTCCCACCGCCGCGGGAAAGATTTTCACCCGCGTGGCCACGATCAAGCCGACGCACACTTGTTCGGCCAGGTGAACGTCCGGCATGATCGCGATCCGCTCCACACCTTCAATTGCAGCGAGATGGTCGATCCTTTGCGAAATCTCTCGACTCAGTGGCTCGGCGAGCCATGCATGGATATTCCCGCGATGTTGATTCATGCCGTTCCTTCCGTTGCAGGCCCCACGTCGACCTGAAATAACAATTTCGGCACTCGTTTGCGAGTGATTGCTTCTGCCACGCCAGCACGCAGACGCACCGATGCAGCCCGCAGACGGTCGCCGACTTCGCTCGGGTCGATCATGCGGTCCGGCTGCACCGCGGGGCGAACGATTACCAGCAATTGCGATTCGTCGGGCGCCGGCCGGACATCGGCCACATCGAACAGCGCGAGCAAATCGTCGTTGCCATCGCCGGCCAATAGATAGCTGAGCGCGTCGCGCACCTGACTGCAAAGCTGCAATGTCTTTCGCCCTGATTTTTTTCGCGATCCACCGGAACGGAAAAATTCGCGCGGATCAATTCCGTCATCGGCATTCAACTGGGAACAAAGCGGCGGCAATTCCCGTTGCAAAGGTCTTTTCGGTTTCATGGGTTTCTCTCGAGGAATATCTTGCAGATGGCGAGCGCCGTCTCGGCACTCACGCTGTCGGCTGTTCTTTAGCGTTGGACGAACAACGAGCAATTCGCGACCGGCGCGCCCAGGGCGGCATTGCTGGCCGTTGAATTGGCGAATGACGAACGGCGTCGGAGGCAGCCGTGAATCCGCGCGGGTGCGCCGGAAGCATCAATACCGATGGCGCGAGATGCGAGCTATTGAGATCGCACGCCAATGTGATTCCCGGCATCACCGACGATTGTGCTAAGGCTCGGCGAAAAAAATGACTTCCGCTTTTCGAGCCCCTCACCCGGCCGTCTGCCGCAAGGGGAGAGGGGTCTGTCGAGAAGTTATTTTTCGGCCGAGTCTTAGCCACCAAGATCTGGCCGGCTCAACGACGCAATCAAGCGAAGCATAGGGTGCATCGTCGGCCTCCGTTGGGCTTGAGAAAGTGCGATTGGAAATGTCAGTCGCACATAAGCGAGACAAGTTTTCGCGCCAAAGGGTTCGCGCGGCAGGAGATGGATCGAAAGACAATTTCTCCCTTGCTAGCGCTTCGGGCTCGCCGCCTGCTATTTAATCGACGCCTTGGACGGCCAGCGCGATTGCCGCGTCGGCCGATGCTTCGGCGGCGACGGGGCGAGCGACGGCCAGAGCTTCGCGGAGATCGATCTCGCGGCCGTCGGTGTGAGTGGCGAGGTAATGCTGCAGGAAGGCGACGGTCTCGTCGATCGTGTCGGCCTGGATCATTAGCAACTCGCCAAGGCGAACCGTGCGCAGGGCGGTTTCGATTGCCGTCACCGCTCCGCGGATTTCCTGGATGTCGCGAACGCGATTGCCGCTCGTCAGTCCCTGCTGCAGCAGCCCCATGATTTCGCCCTCGCGGCGGCCGCGAACATAGTGATCTTCGTACAAGATGATGCGGTCGAAAGCGGCGCCGAGAAGTTCGCCTTGGCGGATCATGTCGCAATCGCGGCGATCGCCGGCGCAGGTGTATACGGCCGTGCGGCGTTTGTGCGGGAATTGATCCAGAGCCGCAATCAGGGCCACGAGCGACGACGGATTATGGCCATAGTCCACCACCACCGTTACGCCGTGAATATCGAGCAAGTTGAAGCGGCCGGGAATGTGCTCCATGTCGGCGGTGAACGTTTCCAATCCGGCGCGAATGGCGTCGCGCATCAGGCCGAGGCCCCATGCCGCCCCGACCGAGGCGAGCGTATTTTCCACTTGAAAGCCGATCCGGCCACCATGGGCCAGCGGCACTCGATCGAGCGCCACGAGCGGCACTTCCAATTCGCGCTCGCAAAGTAGAATCGTGCCATCGCGCACGATCACGGCCCGGCCTCCTTTTTGCCGATGTGCCCCGACCACCGGATCATTCGGATTGAGCGAGAAAAACACGACGCTGCCGCGGCAATACGATGCCATATCGGCCACGAGCTGATCTTGTGCATTGAGCACCGCGACGCCGCTGGGGCCGAGCGCCTCGACGATCGTGCGCTTGACGCGCGCTAGTTTTTCGAGTGTGTCGATATCGTTCAAGCCGAGATGGTCGCCTTCGCCGATGTTGGTCACGACGGCGACATCGCAGCGATCGAAGCCGAGCCCGGCCCGCAGAATGCCGCCGCGGGCAGTTTCGAGCACGGCCGCATCGACATGCGGATTGAGCAGCACGGCTTGGGCGCTTTGCGGTCCGCTGCAATCGCCGGTTTGAATTCGCCGGCTATCGACGAAAATCCCCTCGGTGCAGGTCATGCCGACACGGCGGCCGGCGCCACGCAGGATATGGCCGATGAAGCGGGTGGTGGTCGTCTTGCCGTTGACGCCGGTGACGGCGACGATCGGAATCCGACCGGTTTCGCCTTCGGCGAAGAGTGTGCCGAGAATGGCCTCGCCGACCGGGCGCGGTTTACCCGACGACGGCTCCAAATGCATCCGCAGTCCCGGGGCGGCATTCACTTCGACAATCACGCCCCACTGCTCCTCTAGCGGGCGGCCGACATCTTGCGCAACCACATCGACTCCGGCAATATCGAGTCCAACCACCCGCGCCGCTTCGACGGCCCGCTCGGCAACCGCGGGATGAACCAGGTCAGTCACGTCGGCAGCGGTGCCGCCGGTGCTCAAATTGGCGTTTCGCCGAATGAGCACTCGGCTCCCAACCGGCGGGATGCTCTCGGGCGCGAAGCCCTGTGCGGCGAGCACTTGCAATGCGACGGGGTCGAGTTGGATCTTGCTAAGTGCGGTCGCATGATCGTCGCCCCGGCGGGGATCTTCGTTCACGCGGCGAATCAATTCGTTGATGGAATGCTGGCCATCGCCGAACACCATTGCCGGTTCGCGACGGGCCGCGGCCACCACGCGATCGCCGACTACCAGCAGGCGATAGTCTTCGCCCGGCGCGAACTGTTCGACCATGATATGCGAACTCTCTTCCCTCGCCGCCTCGTATGCCGCAACGACCTGTTCGCGCGTCTTGAGATTGGTTGCGACGCCGCGGCCTTGATTGCCGTATTGCGGCTTGACGACGACGGGCAGGCCGATTTTTTCGGCGGCTGACCAGGCGTCGTCGGCGCTTTCGACCGTGCGGCCTTCGGGCACCGGCACTCCAACGGACCGCAACAGCGTGCGGGTCAATTCTTTATCCTGCGCGATGGCTTCGGCAATGGCGCCGGTGCGATCCGTTTCCGCGGCGAGAATCCTCCGCTGCCGGGAACCGTAGCCCAATTGCACGAGGCTTTCATTGTTCAATCGCCGCGCCGGAATACCGCGGGCTAGCGCGGCGTGGACGATCGAAGCCGTGCTGGGGCCAAGACGCGATTTCTGATTCACCTCGCGAAGCGTTTGAACTTCCGCGGCGACATCGAACGGCGTGTTATGGATCGCGGCCAGGCAAAGGAGCCGAGCGGACTCGAGTGCCGCTCGGCCAAGCGATTCTTCCTCGAATTCGACCGCAACTTTGTACACGCCGTCTTCAAGCGTCTCGCGAGTGCGGCCGAAACCGACATCGCTGCCAGCCAAGGTTTGCAATTCCAACGCCACGTGTTCGATGATGTGCCCCTGCCAAGTGCCGCGGCGGAGCCGTTCAAAGAACCCCCCGCGCTCGCCGATACTGCAGCGGTGCTCGATCATCGTGGGCAGCCACGCCATCAGCCGTTCGTTGAAGCCGGGGAGTTGATCGGAGGGAGAATCCTTGAATTCGCCCAAATCGAGCCAACCTTCCAACACGGGGAAGTTGGCCCAATAGTTTGGCCCACGCAACGCCAGCACCTTCCTGAATTCCATAGTTGTCTGACTCACAGTTGTCTAACGTTGGCGAAAAGAAGCACGAAAAGGGGGGCGAACTCGGTTGCAGGCGCGAATGATTCTACCTTTCTTGCAGCGAAACAAGCCTTTGAGAATTTCGGACGGCGCCATGGCCGCTGGTGAAAAGCAACCAATTTTGAGTTTGTCGGCTAAACGGTTCGACGTTGTTAAGTATTCGGATTGCCACGCCATTTACTACAACCCCGAAGGTGAGCACCTTCGGCAAAAGCGGCCACGGGAATGCCCTATTCTGCCATGCGTCGAGAAGCGCGGATACAGTATCAACCGGCGGGCTGGGTGCATGTTCCGAAGCACAACATAAATTAAGTGCCGATTGATCGCCGACGCGTCACCATTGATCGCCTGCGATCGGCGCATCAGCAACCGGTCGCACAGCTTGTCGGGGCAAGCTGGCGAGATTGTGCGGGGGCAAGCCGAGTCGAATCTATACATTTTCGGACTGGTTCCAGCCGTTCGGAGGTATGCCTCTTACCTCGCTCAGCCACCCGAACCCTTCCTTGGGCGCCAATCGCAAGGCCGGAACGCCCGGCTTCGAAATCCCCCGTGGCAGCAAACCGCTCAAGCATATGGCCGGCAGAAACCCGGCCGAAAAGGCCTACCTGCCCGAGTCGGTTTAGCGCGGAGCCGGCGAAAGCCCGCCCGTTCTCCCGAAACCGTCAATTTACAATACCACGACTATCTAGAAATGACAAAAACCACGATTTCGTTCCACGGATTTTGTGCGCTGCATTCTCATTCCACTCGACGCTTCAGCGGCGGTCCGATCGCCATTCGCGCAGCACCAACCGAGCGGAATGGTTGATATGGTAGCTCTGAGTCTAACGGATTTCAAGGATTTGCGGGTTTTTTCGATGTTCCGGACTAGGGAGGGCGGGAGTGCGGTAAGCCGCATCGTGGCTTTGTTCTCGATAGCCGGGCGCGCTCTGGCCAATACCCGCCGGCAAGGCGTAAGATTGGTTTCGCAATACAGGTAATTGTTTCCGATGCCAGCGAGGCTGTTTTGGACGGATCGACGAACCCGGAGAGGTCGCTCCCTGAACTCTGGCGCCACGAGCTTCAGCATCAGCTCGAGGCCGCGGAGCATGTGCTGGCTTGGTTCGAGCCGGACCTTGATCAACGGCTCGCCTACGCAAAACGGCTCGTGGTTCTAACCGACCGCCGAATCATCGGCTACGGGCGACGAGATGCCCTGGCGGTCGGTCGCCCGCCGGTGGAAACCGCTGCCCGTGATCACGGCGAGAATGAAAACGGTCTTGCGGTTGCTGGCGAAATCCGCGGCGTCGATACAGCCTGGCCTGCAGCCGATGCCGCACAGGTTACGGCGCTGGCGGTCGAAGCGGCGAACGAACCCCCCCCAGTCGACTCGCCGATTTGGCAGTCGTGGCCGCTCCACGATTCGCTGATTGTCGAATGCCGCGATCGCGGCGGGGCGGGC
The DNA here is from genome assembly GCA_036267355.1 of Pirellulales bacterium. Lineage (NCBI taxonomy): Bacteria > Pseudomonadati > Planctomycetota > Planctomycetia > Pirellulales > Pirellulales bacterium. The sequence continues at coordinate 10,683 of DATAWG010000093.1, forward strand.
TCGCTTGAGGTTCGCACGCCGATCCAGCGCCTCTGCCATTGGCGATACACGCCAATTGCCGCGACCGCGGCGCACCAATTTGTCGGGCGAGTGAATGCCGCGCGGCAGAAATCCGGCAGCGTGGCGGCGCCCGTCGCGGTTTGCCCGAGTTGCGGGTCGCCGATCACATCCGACGACGGCGTTTGCCAGTCGTGCTCGGCCGTGCTGTCGCCGCCGGCGATTTCGTCGCTCTATCGGCTGATCGGCTTTGCCCGGCCATGGGCAGGCTGGATTGCGCTCGGATTTGGGCTCACGCTGGCAGGTACGGCGGTGGGTCTGATTCCGTTCTATCTAACCAAGCCGCTGCTCGACAATGTTTTGAGCCCATTCGAACACCACCAACCCGTCAGTCAATGGCTGGCCGTGTGGCTGTTGGCCGGTTTTGCCGGCGCCGCGCTAGTGGCATGGCTATTGGAATGGCCGCGAACCTACATTTTGGCCTGGGTCAGCGAGCGGATAAGTGCCGACTTGCGCAAAAAAACATACGCACATTTGCAATGGCTGTCGCTCGAGTTTTTCGGAGGCAAGCGGACCGGCGATTTGATTGCCCGCATCGGCAGCGATACCGAGCGAATCTGCAATTTCTTATCGATCAATCTGGTTTCGTTCGGGTCGGATTTGGTGATGATGCTGATGACGGCCGTGCTAATGCTCACGATGGATCCGCGATTGGCCGTCGTCTCGTTGGTGCCGTTTCCAGTCATTGTGTGGCTGGTCTATCGGGTGCGGGCACGATTGCGGCGCGGATTTCGGCAAGCGAGTGTCGCCTGGGGTGATCTGACAAGCGTGTTGGCCGATACGATCCCGGGCATCCGTGTGGTAAAGGCATTTGCTCAGGAAGACCGCGAGATCGAGCGGTTCGGCCGCAGCAATCGCCGCGTCGTGGACATCAACGACCGGGTGAATGTTATCTGGTCGTTCTTCGGGCCAACCGTAAAGTTCTCAACCGACATCGGCTTGTTGATCGTCTGGGGGTTCGGCTGCTGGCAGGTGTTCCACCATGGCGTGACCGTCGGCACGCTCAGCGCCTTTGTGCTTTTTATAATCCGATTTTTCACGCGTATCGAATCGCTGATCTTCATGGTTTCGGCGACGCAGCGAGCAGCCGTTTCTTCGCAGCGGATCTTCGAGATTCTCGACCGCGTGCCGAGCGTTGCCGATCCGGTTCGGCCGGTGCATCCGGGCCGGCTAAAGGGATCGATTGAGTTGCGCGGCGTGCGCTTCAAATATGGCACTCGCGAAGTGTTGCACGGCCTTGATCTGTCGATTCAGCCGGGCGAAATGATCGGCCTGGTCGGGGCCAGCGGCGCCGGCAAGAGCACGCTCATCAATCTGATCTGCCGGTTTTACGACGTTGCCGAAGGAGCGATTCTGGCCGACGGCATCGATATTCGCTCGTTTCCCAAAGCCGAATATCGGGCGACCGTGGGCATCGTGTTGCAAGATCCATTCTTATTTTACGGCACGATCGCGGAGAACATCGCCTATGGCCGCCCCAATGCATCGCATGAGCAAATCGTGGCCGCGGCCCGCGCCGCCCGGGCCCATGAATTCATCCTCCGCCTGCCCGACGGCTACGACTCGCTCGTGGGCGAACGGGGGCAAACGCTTTCCGGCGGCGAACGCCAGCGAATTTCGATCGCCCGGGCCCTGCTGATCGATCCGCGAATCTTGATCCTCGACGAAGCCACATCGTCGGTCGACACGGAAACGGAGCGCGAGATTCAAACCGCCCTGGAGAATCTGATCCGCGGCCGGACGACGTTGGCCATCGCGCATCGTCTGAGCACGCTTCGCCGGGCCGATCGGCTCGTGGTGCTCGAGCGCGGTCGGATCGTCGAAATCGGCAACCACCAGGAACTGCTCGAACGCAACGGCGTTTACGCCCGGCTGCACCAAGCACAATTGGAAGTCGTGCAAGGCGTCGGCGTGTAAGATTCCCGAGCCCGCGGCGCAAGCAAGGAAGGTTTTTGCGAGAGCAAAAGCGACGCGCGAAACCGCACGCGGACGGACAACCGCCTCTCGGCTCGTAGCACGCTTGCGGTTTCGCGCTTGATGTCCACCGCGCAGCGCGGATTGCCGTACGCAATTTCGCGGAAAGCTCAGCCGCCGGGCGGTGCCGGGGCGGGAGACGGAGTGGCCGCAACCGTCGCGCCGGGCGGCACTTTCACCTTAAACTGATAGACGTTCATCTGCAAATAGAGGCACAGGCAGCCGACGACGATGAACATCAGCGAGAGGACCAGGAGCACGGTGTAGACGTTGGCCCGCTGCTTTTGGACAAAAACACCGCGGCCTTCGGGCTTAAGCTCTGCTAATGACACGTCGCACCTCGCTCAAGAAAAGTCGTTGCCTCCCCCGTCCTCACCCTGTCCCGTCGCCCTCACCCTGGCCTTCAGGCCTTTAGCCGCGTTGCCACCTGATCGCCGTTGCGGATCACGTCTTGCTGAAGCTCTTTGATCACTTTGCCGACGGCCCGATGCGGCTGGGCTTCGAGCACTTGCATCCGGCCGAGATACTTGTCGCCGCGGTAGATTTCCAAAGTGTTGCCGAGGCGCAGGCCATCGTCGGTGCCGAGCGTGATCTCGGCATGGTTGTCTTTATCGACCGCGATAATCTCGCCGCGGACCGTCGGGGGCTGGCCGTTGACCGGATCGTCGATGGTCATGTGCAGCTTGCCCAACAACACGACAGCCTTAGCGACATCGCCGGCCAACTGCGTGTCGCGCTGTTTGAGGTCGCTCAATTGGCCCATGGCGATATTGAGCTTGTCGGTCGCGGCTTGGGCTATTTTTAGCTGCTCATCGGTGGCCTTGTTGGCCATGCGAATGTCTTCGCGCAGGTCGGCGTCTTGCTTGCGAAGATCGGTGAGGCTTTTTTGGGCCACTTGCAACGCGTCGGTGGCCTTTTCCAGCTTCGATTGCTGGGCCGCCAGTTCTTCTTTTTGGTGGTCGAGGTTCGTTTTGAGTTCGTTCCGTTCGGTGGCCAATTTGGCTTCGGCCTCGAAATGGGCCTGTTTTTCGATACTCAGCGTGGTGTCGTATTGCTGGATTTCGTTCTTCAGCTTTTGCTCTTCGCCGCGTTCGTTTTGCAATTGCATCTGAAAGCCGACCGGCATGCCCGGGCCACCCTTGCTCGTGATGGCTTCGTACCAATTGTGCTGAGTCGAATAAACCATGATGCCCATGGTCATGAAGACCGTGCTGGCGATGAAGATAAGGACGATGAAAATCTTGCCGACGAGGTTCATCTCAACTGCTCCTTGGAAGCCGCATCGCGCTTGCTGGAGCGCGAAACCTGGCGCACAAATGGTGCCCAAACGACTGGGGCAATACGGAAAAAGCGGCGATGCCAAGCGAAGATAATGCTTGAACTGCCATCGCTCGATTATAGCTACGGCGATTTGGCATTGTCAAATTTTGGATTGTCCTCCACCAACGATCGCTCTAGCCATTGCATGTAGTCCACGTGGCCCTCGACAACCGGCAAGGCCAGGATTTCCGGCACTTCATAGGGGTGCAGCCGCCGGATCGCCTGTTCCACTTGGGCGTAGCGATCGCGGGTGGTTTTGATCCAGCATTGCCATTCCGTGGCGGTTTCAATCTGCCCCTGCCAGCGGTAAATGCTTTCCACCGGCCCGGAAATCTGTACGCACGCTGCCAGCCTCGTTTCGATCAAGGCTTGGGCGATTTGCAAGGCAAGCGGTTTGTCGGGAATCGTGGTCAGAATTTGAATGGTGTCGGGCATGGGAACTAGGGTCAGGGTTTAGGGTGAGGGGTTAGGACGAGGAAGATCGCGCCAAACGACTGGCGAGCCGGCCACTGCTATTCTAACCCCTAACCCTATCCCCTCACCGTATCCCCTCACCCTAGCCGCCCTTACCCTTGCCTGTTGAGGGCCAGCCGTGATTTCCCTATACTACCGTCCTTTGATCCCACCCACAGCGTCTCGGTGCGTTGCGCACAAAACGGCGCAGACGGCACACGGAGTGTGCCTGCTACCTTGGTTGCGGCTCCGGTTCGGGCGCGTTTTTTTCAAAGGAGTGAGGTGTACGAAATGGCCGATCTGATTGCTCCACACGGCGGTTTGAGAGAACCGGTCGATTGCTCGGTTCCGGCTGGAAAAGTGGCGAGCGTGCAAGCCGAGGCCGCCGGATTGGTGAAGGTGCCGGTGTCCGACGCCGATCTTTCTACCGTCTATCGTTTCGGCGACGGCGTGCTCGGCCCGCTGGTCGGCCCGATGAATTCGGCCGTCTACAACCGTGTGTTGGACGAATCGGTCATCGAGCATGAGGGCAAGCTTTACGCTTGGACGATCCCGCTGTCGCTGCCGATTACGCAGCAATTGGCTGAGCAACTGAAGCCGGGCCAACGCGTGGCGCTCGTGAATTCGGCCGGCACGGTCGTCGCCACGCTCGACATCGGCGACATCTTTGCCTGGGACAAGCCAAAGTATCTCAAAAGCGTTTACCTTACCGAACGGACCGACCACCCCGGCGCCGACATGGTGCTGAAAGGCGATGCCGACAAAACGCATCTGCTCGGCGGCACGATCCATGTGTTGCCGCAGTTGCAGAATCCGCAACTGGGGAAATACATTCTCCCGCCCACCGAAGTGCGCAAACTTTTGGCCGCGAAGGGATGGAATCGCGTCGTGGCGTTTCAAACCCGCAACCCGCTCCATCGGGCCCACGAATACGCGCTCGTGTATGGCTTGGAAACACTGTTGCGCGCCGGCCACAACGCCGGGGCAGTGCTCAATCCGCTGATCGGCGAGACGAAGGGCGACGATGTGCCGGCCACGGTGCGCATGCAAACCTACGAAGCCCTGATTGCCGAACGCGGCCTGGGCGAAGGGGACAGCGACCCGAAGCTATGGGGGCCCCGCGGTGAATCCGTGTCAGACCGGGTGATCCTGCTCGGGCTGGATATCAAAATGTTCTACGGCGGGCCGAAAGAGGCGATCATGCACGCGATTTATCGTCAGAATTTCGGGTTCACGGATATCGTCATTGGCCGCAAGCATGCCGACGCCCCATATCACGACGGCAGCCCGATCTGGGGCGATTTCGATGCCCAAGAAATCTTCGGCAAGATGAAAGGCGATTTGAAGATTCAGCCGGTGAAGGTCGGCTTCGCGGCCTATTACGATTCGGCCGGCCGCGTCGATCTGATGGACAACCACAAGGATGAGAAACCGGTATTCATCTCCGGAAAAGACGTTCGCAAAACGCTGCTGGAAGGCAAACAGGTTGACCCGCGGATCATGCGCCCCAGCACGTCGCGGATCCTCGCGGCGGCGATGGCGGCGAAATAACGAACCGAAAGCGGCAGAACCGGTTGTCGCACCGTCGAGCCCCAGCTCGCGGCTCGCTTGCGGTTTCGCGCGTCGGCCGCTACCGGCGGCTAGCGCCTTGCCGCTAACAAGATTTTCACCGTAGCGAATGGCGTCAGGCTGGAAAGCCTGACCTACCTACCATGTCTCACATCGCCGTCAAACGTGCCTTGATCAGTGTCAGCGATAAGCTGGGGCTTGCTGCCTTTGCGCGCGGGCTCGCGGCGGCGGGTGTGCAGCTTTACAGCACCGGCGGCACGCGGCGGCATTTGCAGGAGGCGGGACTGACGGTCGAAGAAGTTAGCGCCTACACCGGTTCGCCGGAGATGATGGAAGGCCGGGTCAAAACGCTGCATCCAAAGATCCACGGCGGCATTCTCTTCCGCCGCGACAATCCCGAAGACGTGCGCCAGGCGGCCGAGCAAGGCATCGTCGGGTTCGATCTCGTGGTCGTAAATCTGTATCCGTTCGAAGCGACCGTGGCGCGGCCGAACGTGACCGATGCCGAAGCGATCGAGCAGATCGATATCGGCGGGCCGAGCCTGATCCGCGCGGCAGCCAAGAACCATCGCTTCGTCGCGGTGGCCACGTCGCCGGAGCAGTATGCCGAGATATTGGAGCAGATCACCGCGAACGGCGGCACGTCGCTCGATCTCCGCCGCCGGCTGGCCGGCGAAGCCTTTGCCCGCAGCGCACAATACGATCAGACGATCGCGCAGTATTTCGCGATGACGGGCGTGAAGGCCGAGAGCGAATTTCCTTTGGTCATTCCGCTCGTGCTGCGCCGCAAGATGTCGCTGCGATACGGCGAGAACCCACACCAGCGCGGGGCACTTTACGCCGGGTCCGGCGCGGGCGCGGCAAACCTCGTTTCGGCCCACCAACTGCACGGCAAGGAATTGTCGTACAACAACCTCTTGGACCTCGATTGCGCGCTAGCCATCGCCCGCCAGTTCGACGAACCGACCGCCATCGTGATCAAGCACAATAATCCGTGCGGAGCCGCGACCGATTCGGTCCTCGCGATCGCCATGCGCCGCGGGCTGGATGGCGACTCCCTAAGCGCCTTTGGATCCGTGATCGGTTTGAATCGCACCGTCGATGCCGCGACGGCCGAAGTGCTCACCGAGCCGGAACGGTTCGTCGAAGCGATCGTCGCGCCCGATTTCGATCCGGCAGCATTCGAAATCCTCACCACGCGTCCGAAGTGGAAGGCCAGCGTCCGGCTGCTTGAAGTCGGACCGATTTCGGCGGTTCCGCCGACATGGGAATATCGCCAAATTGCCGGCGGATTTCTGGTGCAAGACGGCGACACGGCCGCCGACACGGAAAGTGAATGGAAGGTGGTCACCGAAGCGAAGCCGAGCGATGAGCAATTCGCGGAATTGCGGTTTGCCTGGAAAATTTCGCGGCATGTGAAATCGAACGCGATAGTGTTGGCGCACGGGCGGACATTGGTCGGCGTCGGCGCTGGGCAGATGAGCCGGGTCGATTCGGTCGAGATCGCAGTGCGGAAGGCCGGGGCGCGGGCGGTCGGAGCGGTGTTGGCCTCGGATGCGTTTTTTCCGTTTGCGGATTCGATCCCAGTCGCGGCGACGGCCGGCGTGACGGCGGTAATTCAGCCGGGCGGCTCGCGGCGCGACGACGAAGTGATCGCCGCCTGCAACCGCTTCGGCCTGCCGATGATCTTCACCGGCCGCCGCCATTTCAAGCACTAGCGGCACCGCGAATCCCCTTCGCGCCAAAAGCCCAGGGAAGGCCCACAACGCTCGCTCCATTGCGAAGGCGTATGACAGGCCTTCCCTGGGCTTGCCGACCACTGTCCTGGATTCCTTCATCCGCCCTTCCGGCGCAGCCTGTTATTTAAGACAATGGTCGCTCGTCGAATTCGAGCAACCGGATTGCGAATTTTCATACCCAGGGGTCTTGCGAGCCATGGCTGAGGAATTAGAGCTAAAAGTGCCTTCGGTGGGCGAATCGATCACGGAAGTGCAGATCGGCAAATGGCACAAGAATGTCGGTCAGCAGGTCGAGAAAGACGAGAACGTCGTCGAACTCGAAAGCGACAAAGCCACGGTCGATCTCCCGGCCCCAGCGGCCGGCACGATCTCGAAAATACTCAAGCAGAGCGGGCAGACCGCCACGGTGGGCGAGGTGATCGGCTATGTGTCGGCTGGCGCGACGGCGGCGGCGTCGAACGGCGGAGCGTCTTCGCATCCTGCATCGCCGGCCCAAGCATTGCCGAATCAATCGTCCGTGGCGGTTGTGACGCCCTCCGCATCCGATTCGCACCCGCCGGCCTCAACCCCTCAGCCGGCGCCCGCTGCTTCCGGAATGACAGTTAGCGTGGAAAAACGCAAGGGCCAAACCGCGATCGGCTCGGTGCAGGGACCCGTGTCGGCGCCAAGCCCCGCCACGGTTCAACCAGGAAGCGGAAGCCGGGCGTTCGTCATGCCGGCCGCCGAACGAGCCTTGGCACAGCACAGCCTGACGGCCGATTCCGTTCGCCCCGGCGGTCCGGGTGGCCGGCTGCTGAAAGAAGACGTGTTGCGACACGTCGAGCCCCCGGCCGCGGCGATTATTCCGCCACTAGCTACCGCGCCCACGGCCCCGACGAAATCAGCCGCGACGGCCGTCGCCGCGGAAAAAGTCGATCGCGGCTTGGCAGCTTCATCCCCCTTGGCCGCCGCTTCCTCGTTTGCCCGCGAGGAAGAGTTCGTCGTGATGAGCCCGATCCGTCGGCGGATTGCTCAGCGGCTAGTGGAAGCCCAGCAGCAAGCGGCGCTGCTGACGACGTTCAACGAGATCGACATGAGCGAGGTGATGTCGCTGCGGCAAAAGCACAAGGACGCCTATCAGCAGCGCTACGGCGTGAAGCTCGGTTTCATGTCGTTTTTCGTCAAGGCGGCGGTTGATGCACTGAAACTATTCCCGCAAGTGAATGCCGAGGTCCGCGATCCGCATGTTGTCTATCGCAATTACTACGACATCGGCATCGCCGTCGGCGGCGGCAAAGGGCTCGTGGTGCCGATCCTGCGGAATGCCGAGTTCATGAGCTTTGCGGAAATCGAAGTGGCGATCGGCGATTTTGCCCGCCGTGCGGCCGACAACAAGCTCAAGCTCGATGAACTGCAAGGCGGCACGTTCACGATCTCCAACGGCGGCGTTTACGGTTCGCTTATGTCAACGCCGATCGTCAACCCGCCGCAGAGCGGCATTCTCGGCCTGCATGCCATTCAAGACCGCCCGGTCGCCCGCGCCGGCCAGGTAGTGATCCGCCCGATGATGTACATCGCCCTGACCTACGACCATCGCATCGTCGATGGCCGCGAAGCCGTTTCCTTCCTCAAGCGCATCAAGGACACGATCGAAGACCCCTCGCGGATATTGCTGGAAGTGTAGGTTGGCGATCTGCGAAGGGCATTTTATGGAAAGCAATCCGCAGGTGATTATCGTCGGCGGCCCAAATGGGTCTGGCAAATCGACGATTGCGCGAAATGTCGTTCCGGATTCAACGGTTGTGCGCCGGTGGTTGGACGTTTCGCCTTATTTTCCTCACGTTGCGGAACGCCGATATGGCCGTGGAGCGAGTGAAGTACCGCGTGGCGGGGGGCGGTCATTCGATCCCGGAAGCGGACATTCGCCGTCGATTTTCCAGGGCCCATCATAACTTTCACCAGCTTTACATGCCGCTGGCGCACCCCTGGATCGTTTATGACAACTCGGCTGGAGGCGGTGCGACTGCAATTGGCTTTGGTAAACTTGGTTTGCCGCCAACTATAATAGAGAACGAGCCATGGACCCGATTTTGCGAAGCTGGCGATGAAAAATGAAAACCAAAACGGCAATGCATGCCCCGAGCCCGATATTGAAGCAATCAATTTGGCGGCCCGATCGGCAGTCGCGCGAGCGTTATCGATGAAAAAATCGACTCGGCATGTCGGCGGTCGTGTGGAAGGACGGGCAGATCACCGTCATCCCGCCCGAGGAGATTGTCGTCGATGAAGAGCTGCTAAAACAGAACGGGCGGCAGGCGTACATCGTCGATTGATTCGGCGTGTCCGGTGCTCAGATGGCCGCCCGCTGTTAGTTGCCGCACAGAGCCGATTTCACAGGGTTCGCGATGGATTTGCGAAATGAATGATTCCCCGGCCGCTAGTGCCCCTGCCACTCGCGGCTTCTCGGCGTCTATCGTCCGGGCGCTTCGGCATCGCAATTTTCGGCTCTTCTTCGGCGGGCAGGGTCTTTCGCTCTTCGGCACCTGGATGACCACCGTCGCCACGCGCTGGCTCGTCTATGAAAAAATGCCGGGGCAGGATTGGATCCTCGGCTTCGTCACCTTTGCCGGCCAGATTCCGATCCTGTTGGCGCCGCTGGCGGGGGCGTATGTCGAAGGTTCGAGCCGGCATCGGGCGCTGATCCTCACGCAGTCGCTGTCGATGATCCAATCCTTTTCGCTCGCCTTTCTGGCTTTGACGGGGATCGTCGAAGTGTGGCAAGTGCTGGTGTTGGCGGCGTTTCAAGGATTCGTCAACGCGCTCGACGTGCCGGCCCGGCAGGCCTTCTTGATCGAGATGGTCGACGACCGAAGCGACCTGAGCAACGCCATCGCGCTGAATTCCTCGATGTTCAACGGCGCCCGGCTGTTGGGGCCCGCCGTGGCCGGGCTGATTTTGGCTCAATTCACCGGTCGCGTCGGGCTCGGGGCCGGCATTTGCTTCATGGTCGACGGCATCAGCTACTTGGCCGTCATCGTGGCGCTATTGCGCATGAATGTGAAAGCCCAAGCGCCGCGCACCAGCGAGCGGCAGATTTGGCGAGACCTCCGCGAGGGTTTTCATTATTCGTTCCGATCGCGGCCGATTCGGGCGATTTTGTTTCTGCTGGGGTTGGTCAGTATTTTCGGAGCGCCGTTCACGGTGTTGATGCCGGCATTTGCCAAGAATATTTTGCTCGGCAATGCGAGCACCTATGGCTTGTTGTTGGCGATTTCGGGCGGCGGAGCGCTGTTGGGAGCCCTGTATCTAGCCTCGCGGAGCACCGTGCTCGGCTTGGGACGCGTGATCGCTGTTTGCTGCGCATTGTTTTCGCTATCGATCATCGGATTCGCGTTTTCCAGCGTATTGTGGCTCTCCATGCTGGTCACCTTCACGGCCAGTTTCGGCATGATGGTGCAAATGGCCGCCAGCAATACAATCCTGCAAACCGTGGTCGAAGACGAGATGCGGGCCCGGGTGATGAGCTTTTATGCCTTGACTGTGCTGGGAATGATTCCGATAGGAAGCCTATTGTGCTCGGGGTTGGTGATCGTGATCGGAGCCCCGTATACTGTGGCCTTGGGCGGCGCGGTGTCGCTCGCGGGAGCCGTGTATTTCACGCTGAAGTTGCGCGAGTTGCGGGCCGCGGCACGGCCGATGTTGGAACGAGCCGGCGTCTTGCCGCCGCTCGCCGCCGGCATCCAAGCCGCCACTACCCAAACCGGCGACGCCGCGTAACCGCGACAGGGTGAGCGATTAGGGGCCAGGGCTTAATAGCGAAGATCGTGCCCCAAGATACCTAGCCCCTCACCCTAACCCCTCACCCTAGAAACTCATGAATCAACACGATCTGATCGTCATCGGCAGCGGGCCGGGAGGCTACACGGCCGCCATCCGCGCCGCGCAGCTCGGAATGAATGTGGCCTGCGTCGAGCGAGAATCGCGTCTCGGCGGTACCTGCCTTCGCGTCGGCTGCATTCCCAGCAAGGCGCTGCTCGAATCCACGCACCGCCTTTATGAGGCGCAACATTCGTTGGCCGAGCATGGCGTTCGCGCCGCCGGTGTCGAATTCGACCTCTCGGTCATGCTCCGTCGCAAGGAACAAATCGTCGCCGCGCTGACCAAGGGCATCGACGGCTTGTTCAAAACAAATAAAGTGACGCGTTATTCGGGCCAAGCCCGCTTTGCCGGGGCCGGGCGGCTATTGATCGAATCGGCCGAGGGAACGAACGAAGTATCCGCGCCGCATATTCTCATCGCCACCGGCAGCAAATCGGCCTCGCTGCCCGGGATCAAGCTCGACGGCAATCGGATCGGCACCAGTACCGAAGCCCTTTCCTTCGAAGAGGTGCCGCATCATCTGGTCGTCGTCGGCGCGGGCTACATCGGAATGGAACTCGGCTCGGTTTGGAAACGCCTCGGAGCGAAGGTCACTGTGTTGGAATTTCTCGACCGCATTCTTCCCGGCACCGATAGCGAACTAGCCCGCGACGCTCACGAACTGTTCAAAAAACAAGGCATCGAATTTCGCCTCGGCTCGCGCGTTTCGGCGGCGCGAGCGGAAGGGCCGAGCTGCGTCGTGGAATGCGTCGGCGCCGAGCCGATCCGCTGCGATCGGGTGCTCGTTGCCGTCGGCCGATTGCCGAACACCGAAGGCCTCGGGCTCGACGCCATCGGTGTTGCGACCGACGCGAAAGGGCATATCCCCGTCGATGGCCATTTTCTCACCTCCGCGCCGGGCGTGTTTGCCATCGGCGATTGCATTGCCGGGCCGATGCTGGCCCATAAGGCCGAGGAAGAAGGCGTCGCGTGCGTCGAACGAATTGCCACCGGATACGGCCATGTCAATTACGACGTGATTCCATCCGTCATTTTCACGTATCCGGAAATCGGCGCCGTCGGCAAGACGGAAGATCAACTGATCGCCGAAAGGATCGAATATCGCAAAGGCGTATTCCCCTTCCGGGCAAACAGCCGGGCCCGCACGCTCGCGGAAACCGACGGCAAAGTGAAAATCCTCGCCGACGCGAAAACCGACCGCGTGCTAGGTGTCCACATCCTCGGCCCGCAGGCCGGCGATCTGATTGCCGAAGCGGCGACCGCGATGAGCTTCGGCGCCAGTTCGGAAGACATCGCTCGCACCTGCCACGCGCACCCCACGTTGCCCGAGGCGATCAAGGAAGCGGCGCTGGCGGTCGACGGCCGGGCGATCAATTACTAGGGTGAGGGGGCGAGGCAACGGTGAGGGTGAGGGGTTCCAGAAGAAGATCAACGCGTAAATTGGATAGAACTTTTGCGGGGGAGTGGTTTCGATGGCTGATACCAAGTGCAAAAAGTGTGGGGCCGAGATTCCGGCCGAGGCAGAGTTTTGCCCGCATTGCGGCCGCGAGCCCGGTGGCATCCGGCTGCGGCATATCCTGTTTGCCATCGGAGCCGCGATCCTGCTGGCTCTGCTGATCTACGGAGTTTTTAGGCGTTGAGCGTTTTCGCACGCCCTCAAATTCGCGGAATGCCATCATAGATTGCTGCACACAATTCGTCCTCCCGCTTGCATTCGATTCGCCGCGGGAATAGGTTGACCGAAAGTCGGGGATTCCGGACCAATCCGCGACTCTCATCCGCAGTCACGTTCGTTGGGCGTTTCTTTCGCCGAAAGGAGAAGAGCCATGTCTCGCATTGGCGTTTGCGCGCGCGGGCTCGCGGTCGCCGCCTGCGCCGCTTGCCTCATCGCGGTCACCCGGGCCGCCGCCCCTCTGCCGGCAAAATCAGTTGGGGCGAAACCAGACGCCGTGGCACCAAACGCCGTGGAAGCCGCGAAGCCAAAACCGGTCGAGCCGCAATCCGCGAAGCCGCAGCCGAAAACGACGAATCCGCGCCCGCCGGTGCTGATCCGACCGCTTTCCGCTCCGCCGGTGCCGCCCGACGCGACTGCCGTCGATCGGGCCCTCGCTGGGCCGGCCGATCTCGACTTTCGAGACACTCCGAATGGCCCGCGCGACGATGAAAAGGTGCGGCAAGTGATCGCGCTAGTGCGGCAATTCATCCAACCGCAAAGCTGGCTCGACGGCAGCGGAACAATCGGCGCTGGCCCCGATTCGATCGTGATCCGCCAAACGCCCGAAGTGCAGGAGCGGATCGAAACGTTCATAGAACATTTCGGCGGCTCGTCCGCTTCTTTGCGGCCGAAGGCGTCGGCAATCGGCATGTCGTCGGGCCTTTTCACTGTCCCGGCAAACCCCGCATCCGGCCGCCCAATCGCCGGCAGCGAAATAACCGATCGCAGCCTCGAATCGAAATGGAGACGAGCGATATTTCGTGCCCCGATGTGCCGAACTCTGGCGGTTGCAGCGCTCGGCGGCGTGTTCGCATTGTGCGCCGTTAGCCGCTGCGACCGACCCGCAGGCAAGGGCAGCGCAGCACCGGCCGACAACGTGCCGGATGAGATGCCACTCCCAAATGGCCCGAATTCGGGGGAGCCCGATCCAACGGCGGGGCTCGATCGTGCATTGGCCGCGCCGGCACAGTTTCATTTCGTCAATACACCGCTAAGAGATGTGGCGGCTTTCGTTGCCGAGCGATACAAGATCAATGTCGCTCTCGACGCGAAGGCGCTACACGACGCCGAGATCGCTCCCGAGACGCCGATTACAGAAACGATCGATCATGTTTCGCTTCGCGCCGCGCTGTCGCTGGCATTGGGGGATAAGGAAATGGCTTACGCCGAGCTAAGGGACGGCGTGCTCCTGATCACGACCGCCGACGTGGCCAAGCAAGCGACGATTTTGCGCGTGTATGACTGCTCGGGTTTTTTTCCGGGGAGCGCCGGCGATAGTTGGACGGATGCAACGTCGGCGGCGAACGAACTCAGAGATCTGATTCCAATGACGTTCGAAAGCCAGACCTGGGCCTCCAATGGCGGTTCTGGATCAATAACGTTTGTCGGCCGAACGCTGATCGTTTCGCAAACCGGCGACGGTCAATTGCAGGTTGCGCGCTTGCTTGCCGGCTTGCGCGAGGTGCGTGGGCTCGATGCGGCAACGCTTCGCGAAGGGAAAGGGCCGGCCGTTGTGTATCCCCTGCAAACTGCCGTCGAAAAACACATCGAACAAATTCTAGCGTCTCGGCAGGATTTCGATTTCAGCGGAGTTTCGCTGGAAGAGATTGCCAAACAACTTGCGAAGAAGCTTGGTGTTGCGGTGCAGAATAGACACGCGGGCGCTCGCCGATGCCGGCGTCACCGGCGGCACGACTTTCTCGGTCCGTTTGCGCCAAATCGCCGCCGCGGATGGTTTGAATCACTTGCTCTCATCGAAAGACTTGGGCTTCATCGTCGATCGCGACGCGGTGGTGATTACCACCGCCGACGCGGCAAGATCGAAAGCAGTGCTAGCCATTTATCCGGTGGCCGACTTGGCGGAAACCGACGATCCCGACTCGCTGGATTTCGACAGCCTAATCGAAGCGATTACCTGCACGGTTGCGCCAACGAGTTGGGGCTCGGAGGGGGGCGCCGGCTCACTCGGCGTATTTTCTCCTTGCGCCGCTTTGGTGTTCAACCAGACCGAGGAGGTCCATCGGCAGGTGCAACAGCTGCTTGCGAAGTTGCGGGCGGCCAAACGGAACCGTCTGCCCGCCGCATCCGAGAATAAAGGCGCAATGTACCTGCAGGTGTATGCCCTGCCGCTGATCAATTCCACGACCGTGCCCGACGCGCGCGGCGGCCAGCAGATCATCGACACGGTCCGTGCTCTGATCGAGTCCAAAAGCTGGTCCGGCGGCGACGCGTATATCGGGCTGATGCCCGGCGCGATCGCGGTGCGGCAGACGGACGATGTGCATCGCCAGATCCAAAAGCTACTCGCCGCGCTGATAGACGCGACGCGAGCCGGCGGATTCGGCAATGCATCCGTGGCATTGAAGCCGAGGGGCGCCACGCGCGGCGGAACTTTCGGCGGCTCCGCCACAAAGCCCAAATAGCCGTTAGGATGTCTCGGTCGAGCGTTGTCTTTCTCGATGAGGACCAGAGCCATGATTCGTGCGATTGCGTCTGCCGGCGTTGCGATCTCGGTGGTGGTCGCGGTTTTTCTTACGCGATCCGAAAGCCGCGGTGATGGTCCGTCAACGAAACCTTCGACTGCGAATTCAGGCGAAAAATCGCCCACACCACAGACAGCGGTCGAGCGGGCGCTGGCCGAGCCGACTGAATTCAATTTCGTCGACACTCCGCTCGCCGATATCGCCAAGTCTCTTTCGGATCGCTACAAGATCAACGTGCTGCTCGATGCAAAGGCACTGGCCGATGCCGGAATCGCTCCTGAAACGAAGTTCAGCGAGCAAATGAAAGGAGTGTCGCTCGCTTCCGCATTGCGGCATCTGCTGGAACCAAAAGATCTTGCCGCGCTCGAAACCGACGACAACGTGCTCTCGATCACCACAGCGGACGTGGCCAATATTCACACCTCGACCCGGCTCTACGACGTGAGCGATTTGGCCGATCCGCCGGTCGAATTCGTGGCCGGCCCAAAATCGTGGTCGCAGCTTTCGCAGCTTGTAACCTCCTTTGTCGCTCCATTAAGCTGGGATTCCAACGGCGGGCCGGGTTCGCTCGGCTTCTTCGACGGCAGAATGCTCGTTTCGCAAACCGATGAGATTCACGAGGAAATCGCCGATTGTCTGGCTCAACTGCGGCTCGCCCGCAAGGTCAATTCCGCCGCAACTGCCGGCGGCACGGTCCCAATGGTTCTCCCGTCGGACCCCGGCGATGCGCGAATCGAGGCATTGCTTGATTCCCGGCAAGATTTTGAATTCGATAATGTCCGGCTTGGCGATGTCGCTAAAGCGCTCGAAGCGAAGCTCGGCATTCCGGTCCGGCTTGATACAAAGGCGCTCACAGACGCCGGCGTGTCGGACGATGCACCAATGTCGCTGAATATGAAGCACGTTCGCGTTCGAGTCGGATTGCGGGAATTGCTCTCTCCGAAAGATCTGGATTTTCTCATCGACGGCGAACTGCTCCTGATCACCACCGGCGATCTCGAGAAGGCAAAAACGGTGACGCGGCTCTATCCGGTCAAAGATCTTATCGGAGATGGCGATCCCCGCACAGTAAGCGCGGCCTACGCTTCGCTGACCGCCGCAATCACCGCGACCGTGGCCCCACAATCGTGGGACGCCAACGGCGGAGCCGGCTCGATCGTGTCGTTCCCACTTTGCGACGTTCTAGTCGTCAGCGAGACCCAGCAAATTCACCAAGAAGTGAAAAATGTTCTGGAATTGCTTCGCGCCGCGCGGAAGAAAATCCACCAATCACGCCTGACAGCCGCGTGCCGGAAGTGCGAATCTATTGCCTGACGAATTTGGTCGATTCGGGCTCGGGCGCAGATCAACGAGTCGCAGGCGAGCAGATCATCGGCATAATTCGCAAGCTGATCCAGCCGAAAAGTTGGGGCGATCCCGATGCATACATCGCACTCGCCGCGGGATCGATCGTCGTGCGGCAAACGCCCGCAGTGCACGGGCATATTCAAAACTTGATTGATGCCCTTGCCGCAAAGCCGAAGCCGAAAGCCCAGAATCCGGTCGTGCCGACTGCAACGCAATCAACCGGCGTCAGCACTGGCGGCGCTTTCTGACGACGCTAAAGACGAATTTCCCGATATTCGCTAGGATACTTCCGTCATCGGGCGCGTGCATGGGGCAGGAAGTTCCCGCGCTTCTCGTTGAAGGTGATCGATAACGTCTTGGACGACTTCCCCGAGCTCCTCATAAACTTTGACGGGATCGTCACCGTGAATTCCGGTGATTAAATCGGGGCACTTGCCGATGTAGACTTGGTCTTCGTCGCTCCACTCCACCCATCGATGATATCGGTCGATCGGTCTCATCGCTCTACCTGCTCGGTTGCACGCTGCACTTCAATCGTGCTGCGATGAGGGTCCGCAGCATTTTTTGAACTTCTTTCCGCTGCCACAGGGACACGGCGCATTGCGACCAACGCGCTCGTTCTTGGCAACCGGCCCCGGCGACGCTTGCGGCGAAGATAATGACCGATTATACGCCGCGATGAACTGGGTCATTGAGGCTTTCGACGTCATGTCGTAGCCGGCGTTCTTGCCCAACATGAAGATCGACTTGGCCATGCCGAAATTCGACGGATCCGACAAATCCGATTCCAATTGGGCGATGCGCCCATCCGTTTCAAGCCACTCGACTACTTCTTTCGCGGCAGGCAGCTTGTAGACGCGATCCAAATATTTCCAAAACATGGAAAGTTCGCCGACGATCGACGCCGCGGATTCCGCATCGGTCGAAACCTTGCGCGGCACGTAGTCGAGAACAAATTCCGCGACGCTGTCTGGCGTCATCTCATCGATGGTCTCGCCGAGATAGTTGAGGCCGAACTCGAGCAACGCTTGGAACCATTGCAGGTCGCCATATTGCTCGATGACCTGCTGGGCCTCCGTAGACCTGGAAAACGTTTCAAATGCGCGCTCGATATATGCGTCGGCGGCTTTGTCCTCAAGGCCGTCGGGCGAGAAGATTTGCCGATCGGAGAAAATGCCGTAGTCAATCTGACGGCGAAGCTGTTCGACCGATTTGTGGGGATGCTCTGGCATTGCCAGCCCCAGCCCCTCAACCCCCAACTGCAGCCGGACCGCTTCCCAGTCGCCAATCGTCCCGCCGTCGAGAAGGTTTGCCGCGAATGCCCGCTCGATCGGCTCTGCCGCCTCGATGGCGTGCAACTCGACCAGTTCGGCCATCAGCGTCGTGTTGAAATCGATATCATCGTGGACCGGATTGGCTAACATTTCCGTCAAGCAAGCGACGATGCGATTCCGCGTGTCGGGATGACAATCGGCCACGCAGCGCAGCCCCCCGCGCCGCAGTCGACCGAATGAATTCCGGATGGCCGTCGTTCTTAGCGACGTGGATCGCGGCTCGATGGCGGATTCGCCGATTTTGCCGAAAACATGCGGCAAGTCCTCAGACGCCCAGTCGTCGCTTTCGTCGTCGAGCGCACACAGCAAGTCGATGAGCGGTTCGACCGCCGCGTCGGCCTTCAAGTCGGCCATTGTTCTCCAGGCCGTGACGGGAAGCAATTCGGCATCCTGGTCGGTAAGTGCCGAAGCCGCTTCATCCGGCCAGCGCGGATCGACCCACTTTCGAACAATGTCGATCAGACCAGGCACGTCTTCCGCGAAGGCGCGGCACGCCGTCACGTAATAGCCGTCTTGGCCTTCCCAGTCATCAAGATCGCGAGGGTTCTTCGCCTCGCACAGTCGCCGAACAATCGATGCTTCTTGGTCGGTCATGAGATTCACCCCCATGCTGGCGATGCCCGATCCCGACATTGACGGAAGCCGCAGCATGTCTTAAATATGGCCTTCCTATGAGCACTCAACCGGCTAACGCACAAACCGACTTCGCCACTGCCACGAATGCTGCCGCGCGACCGATCCGGCCGATGCGGCTTTGGCCCGCGATCGGGCTGATTGCGGCATATTGGGTTTCGTGGGTGGGATTCTCGTTCGCCGATTTGACGATCTCCGCTCACTTTTTCACCAGCGTGATCGGGCCCGGCGTGTTGTTGCTGCTGTTCCTGATCTGGTGGGGCACCAACCGCGGGGTTCGCTGGACCGATCGCCTGTTGGGGATTGCGGCGGTCGTCGGCGGTTGCGTGTTGGCGGTGCGGGGGATGCACCCGTCGGTCGGTTTCTACGGAGCATTGATCATGGCGCTGCCGATCGGCCTGGCGATTTGGGTAGTCTGGCTAATGGCTGGTGGCAGGCGGTCTCGCTTCGTCCGATGTTGGGGCGCAATTCTGTCTCTGTTGCCGATCTGGATTCTGTTTGGACTCACCCGCAGCTTCGGGATCGACGGCAACCTCCATGCCGACATGCATTGGCGCTGGACGCCGTCGCCGGAAGAACTTCTGATCGCCGAAAGAACTCGCGCAGGCGACAAGACCGGCGTGCTGCCAATCGCCGACGCGGCGCCGCTGACGCTCGAACCGGGCGATTGGCCCGGGCTGCGCGGCAAGAATCGCGATGGCATCGTTCGCGACTTGCGGATCGCGACCGATTGGAGCAAGTTGCCGCCAAAGCAAATCTGGCGACACCCGATCGGTCCGGCATGGTCGTCGTTCGCCGTTGTGGGTTCGCGGCTGTTCACGCAAGAACAGCGCGATGAAGCGGAGGCCGTGGTTTGCCTCGACGCGGCGACGGGCCATGAAATCTGGGTCCACACCGACCACGCCCGGCATTGGGACGGACAAGGTGGCGCCGGCCCGCGCGGCACGCCGAGCTTCGCCGACGACCGCATTTACTCGCTCGGCGCAACCGGCGCTCTGAACTGTCTCGACGCTGCCAGCGGCAAATCGAAATGGATGCGCAACATCGCCGACGAGGCACAAGCGGCTGTCCCGATGTGGGGCTTTTCCGGCTCGCCGCTCGTGGTCGGCCAAATCGTGATCGTCTACGCCGGCGGCGAAAAGGGACTACTCGCCTATCGGGCCGCGACAGGCGAACCAGCGTGGAGCGCCGCGACCGGACACGATGGCTACAGCTCGCCGCAATTGATCAAGATCGGCGGCGAAACCCAGGTGCTGGCGTTCGACGACGCCGGAATCACGGCTGTCGATTCGGCCACGGGGGCTGTCCGCTGGCAACAAAAAGCGGCCGCGCCGCACATGTGGCGGACCGTGCAACCCCACTTGATCGGCGACAGACAAATCGTGTTCGGCTCCGAGGATCTCGGCCTGGTGTCGCTCGATCTGAAACAGGAGCAATCGGCTTGGGCCATCTCGAAGCGTTGGTCGACCAACAACCTTAAGCCCGCGTACAACGACTTTGTCGTGTCCGACGGCTCGATTTTCGGCTTCGACGGCGCCCTGTTCTGCTGCATCGACGCCGAAACCGGCCAACGCCGCTGGAAGGCGGGCCGCTATGGCCACGGCCAGGTGTTGCTATTGGCCGATCAAAAGCTGCTGTTGGTGATGACGGAGTCCGGCGAAGTCGTGCTGCTGTCCGCCAATCGGGAAAAACTCGAAGAGCTTGGCCGCTTCCAGGCGCTCCAGCAGAAGAGCTGGAACAATCCAGCCATCGCCCATGGCCATCTTTACGTGCGGAACGACCAGGAAATGGCCTGCTACGAATTGCCGCGGGCGCCCTGAGCAACCCGACATTCAGAGTTTAGTCGGCTCGGTCGTTGCATTGCGAGAAACCTTTGTCGAATCGTCCGATGGAACAGGGGCACTGACGGTCCGAAAAGGCTGCCGCCGGCCGACCCAAATTGCGAACTACAGACCGCCAATATCAGTGAAAAGCGCGTCTGGCAGGCGCGCGAATTAGGAACGAAGTGCGGCCACGGTCGGGCTTCACATAATTTTCATTCGCTCAGGGCGCTTTCGATTTAGAAGGCATCATACATCCACTCGCGGTTGTACTCGGGATTGCCGATAAGGCGTTGGCCGATGGGATCGACGACCCAATCGAGGGTCTCAAGCGGAATTTGGCCGACAGAACGGGACAACTGGCAGCCAACTCGCCGACTTCAACGACGCAATCCCGCCCTTGGATCGTCAGCCGCACGGCGTTGTAGACTCCCATTTCGGCCACACCGAGCGCCGAGCGAATTTTGCGTGTTCGGCGCCGCTTAAGGCCCAATTGTTCGATGAGCGGCGGAGGAAGCGACAGCATTGTCGCTCCTGTATCAATAAGCGCGTCGGGCACTTCAATCAATCGACCCTGATCGGCCCCCAACGCGCCGCGCTCAATCTGATTTAGGTCAGAGTAGTTTTCGAGCCTGGCCGCGACAGCGACTCTGCCCATGCTTGTGGCACTCATTTGAAGCAGCTTTCGGCATCCAGTAAAAACCCCGCAAGCCAGCATCGCGCTGACTGCGGGGTTATGTGGAGTGGTGCGGATCTCTCTTCGAGCGCGTGTCGCTACACTCAGAATTGTCCGCGTTTCATTACCCGCCCGCCTCGCCGCCATAACCCGTTCGGACCAAGCGACACGCTGGCCAATCCTCCCCGGCGAATTTCCAGGCGTTCGCTAGGATACTTCCATCATCGGCCGCGTGCGTGCGGGGGGGAGTTCCCGACCTTCCTGCTGAAAGCAATCGATGACCTCTTGAACGACTTCCCCGAGCTCCTCATAAACTTTGACCGGATCGTCACCGTGAATTCCGGTGATCAAATCGGGGCACTTGCCGACGTAGACTTGGTCCTCGTCGCTCCACTCCACCCATCGATGATATCGGTCGATTGGTCTCATCGCTCTAATTGCTCGATGGCACGCGTTACTTGTTTCTCTTGATATTTTTTTGCATCGTCGCCGTCCCGACCGCTGAGCGTTACCGCCCCCTCGTACGTCGCGTGCATGAACTTTCGGTGCGACCCTTTGCCACCGCCGGGGACGATCGCAAAACCCGCATCTTGCAAATCCTTAACCAACGCACGGATTTTTCTGGGCACGTGTGCAATCCCATTATAACGTCGGCCGACCAGTGGATCGCAAACGCTGCGCGAAGCCAATTCCAGAACGGCTTCAATCGGCTTCTTCAAACCGAAAAGGGTTGCTCTCGCAAAGCGGGGGCAACCCTTTTCAAAAAATGGTGCGGGCCGCACTCCCTTCGAGCGCGTCTCGCCGCCGCCCGCATTATCCGCTCTCCATTACCCGTCTGTCTCGCCGGCATAACCCGATGTTCTTCGGCGGCCGGCGGCGAATCTGCAGCCACATCTTAATCCTACCACCGTCCGCGGCGCATGGCCAGTCCGACGCAACGGGCACCGTCGCCAATCAACGGCATACATAACCTAGGGAGGACGCCAAGGCGTCCAACGTCGCACACCCTGGGGTTACAAACGCATGCCGCGCGACTCGCTCGCCCCGACCGATCCGACGCCGGAACA
This sequence comes from Pirellulales bacterium, assembly GCA_036267355.1. NCBI lineage: Bacteria > Pseudomonadati > Planctomycetota > Planctomycetia > Pirellulales > Pirellulales bacterium. The sequence continues at coordinate 32,727 of DATAWG010000093.1, forward strand.
GCGGCGTCTCCAAGTTGCCGCCATCCTCGCCCAAGGGGTGATTCGTCACCGCCATTGCGTTCGTCAGGCCACTGGCGGCCAATCTTCCGCACCTCGCGAAATGGGCCTTGAGGTTGTCTCGGAAACGAGGCTCTCTGTGTTCGTGGGTTTCGATACCGAGACCCCGAACCCCAAATGCGAGGTGAACGATGGACGAACCGCGTGAACGGTCTGTGGCGGTGTTGCTCGCCCGCGGGCTGATTCGGTTTCGGCGCTGTGCCGGGCGATCAGGCCAAACCGCGATGCGAGCCGATGACGAATCCCCCAAGGCCACGGTGCAGCCAGGTGCCCAACCAGCGCCCGCCAAGCCGGTGCCGACCAACCTGCAAGGAGAACAGCCATGAAGCCAGAAGTTGCCGCTGAAGTGGCGCGGCTCGACAAAATGTCGGTCCACGACCTTTCGGGCCGATTCAAAGAAGTGTTCGGCGAAGAGTGCCGCAGCCGGCATAAGCGGTACTTGGTCCGTCGAATTGCGTGGCGACTGCAAGCGATGTCCGAGGGCGATCTGACCGATCGTGCCCGACGACGCGCCGACGAATTGGCCAACGACGCCGAGATTCGCGTGACGCCTCCCCGCATCGCCAAGCTGGCGGACGATTGCGTCGCGGCGATCAAGATGCCGGCCGCGAAGGACTCCCGGCTCCCGCCGCCCGGCAATTGGATCGAGCGCGAGTACAAGGGCCAAGTGCTTCGCGTGCTGGTGTTGGCCGACGGCTTCGAGTTCGACGGCCATCGGTTTCGGTCACTCTCAGCCGTCGCCAAGCGGGTCACCGGCTCGCACGTGAACGGCTTCCTGTTCTTCCATTTGTGGAGGAAAACATGAGTCGTGAAAAGACACCATCGACGCCGGCAATCCGCTGCGCGATCTACACCCGTAAGTCGAGCGAAGAAGGCCTGGACCTCGAATTCAATTCGCTCGACGCCCAGCGCGAATCGGCCGAGGCGTTCATCGCCAGCCAACAACGCGAGGGCTGGGTTTGCCTGCCCGAGCATTACGACGACGGCGGTTTTTCCGGCGGCAGCATGGACCGGCCCGCGCTCAACCGTCTCCTGGGCGACATCGCCGCAGGGAAAGTCGATTGCGTGGTCGTCTACAAGGTCGATCGGCTCGGCCGGTCGCTCTTGGACTTCGCGCGGATTATGGAGACGTTCGATAAGAACAGCGCCTCGTTCGTCTCGGTCACGCAGCAGTTCAACACGACCCATTCGATGGGCCGCTTGACGCTCAATGTTCTCCTTTCGTTCGCTCAGTTCGAGCGGGAGATCATCGGCGAACGCATCCGCGACAAGATCGCCGCACAGCGCCGGAAGGGGAAATGGGCCGGCGGCGTTCCCGTGTTGGGCTACGACATCGACCGCACCAATCCCAGTCCCAAGCTCGTCATAAACGCCGAAGAGGCCACGCAGGTGCGGCGCATCTTCAGCCTCTACTTGGAACTCGGCTCGCTCCTACCGGTCGCCGAAGAACTGGCCCGTCGCGGTTGGCGGAACAAAGCCTGGACGACCAAGAAGGGCGGCGCTCGCGGCGGACGGGCGTTCGACAAATGCTCTGTCTACGCGCTTTTGACCAACCCGATCTACATCGGCAAGATCAAGCACAAGGCGGACATCTACGATGGCGAACACCCTCCGATCATCGACGCGGCCGTGTTCCAGAAGGTTCAACTGACGCTCCAGCAGCACGGCCGCGGGCGCGGCAACTGTCTGATCAACAAATACGGCGCTTTGCTGAAGGGCCTGCTTAATTGCCAAGCGTGCGGCCAAGCGATGGTCCACACCTTCACGGGTCGCGGATCGAAGCGATACCGCTACTACACGTGCATCAAGGCGATCAAGAGCGGTTGGGCCACGTGCCCGACCAAGTCGCTGCCCGCCGCCGAGATCGAGGCGACGGTCGTCGATCAGATTCGCTGTATCGCGCGCGACGCCGAGCTCCGCGACGAAGTGTTGCGGCAGGCGTGTTCGGCCACGGACACCGACGTTGGCGAACTGGCAACCCAACGCCAGCAACTCGAACGCCAGTTGGCTCGCGACCACGCGGAAATTCGTCGCATGACGCTGCTGCCCGAGCCGAGCAGCGCCACGACAGCCCGAATTGCCGATCTCCACGAGCGCGTCGCTCGCGCGGAACAACAATTGGCCCAAGTGCGAAACCGGCTCGACGAAGTGGAGCGCCAACGGATTAACGAGGCCGACGTTTCGGCGGCGTTCGCCGACTTTGACAACGTCTGGAACGCTCTAAGTTCGCGCGAGCAGGCCCAGGTGCTCCGGCTTCTGGTCGCCCGCGTTGAATTCGACCCCGCTGAGAGCACGGTCGCCATCTCGTTTCATCCTTCCGCCATCAAGTCGCTGGCCGAAGCCAACTTGGAGGACGTCGCATGATCACCGTCAAACGCAAAGTTCAATTAGGCCGCTCCGCGCACGGCCAGCGCCGCATCACCGCTGCCACGGCCGACGATGCCCCGGTCGAGCAAGGCCGCGTTCCCCGCATCTCCCGCTTGATGGCGTTGGCCATCCGGCTCGAACGCCTCCTCCGCACGGGCGAAATCTCCGACGTCATGGAACTCGCCCGGCTCGGCCACGTCACCCAGCCTCGCGTCTCCCAAATCTTGAACCTCACGCTCCTGGCCCCCGACATCCAGGAGGCATTGCTCTTCCTGCCCCGCGTCACCGGCGGCAAAGCCCCGATCCACGAAAAGCTTTTGCGGCCGATAGCGGCGGAAACCGACTGGGCCAAGCAACGGAAAAGTTGGGAAAATCTGCCCGGGGCGGGCGGCCAAAATTAATTCCGCCAAATAGTAGTCAGCCGTGACGCAAACGCTTATAAAGTATGCACTTGGTGCAGCGCGGCCTCCGACTGACGTGCCCCACAATGTCAATGCGATTCACCGGGAAGTTTGCTGAATTGGAACAGAAGCTCTCCTGCCTTGGTGGGAAGGGTTCGTGGTCAGACTTGAACGAGAATCAAAAGCAGTTTCGTCACCAGAATGGCGGCATTCTCAACTGGTACGCGTCGACAGGAACGATCAACTTCCAAGGGCCCAGCCCGGGACGGCCGGAGTTGGAGGCGGCAGTCAAAGGGGCGATGAACGTCGAAGCCCTCGTGGACGGCGAGACAGCGTCTGCCCCTGCGCCCGCCGACGGCCTCGTCGACCTCAGACAGGTGCCGGCCGAAACACTGGATATTGATTCATTCCTTCCGGCGGGCGGTACTCGAAGCGCAACCGCTGTTGCGGGCGCGCAGGGCTATCTCGGACAAAAGTATTCCGACTCCGAGCTAGTTATCGGCTTGGTCGGGGCGGTTGGAACCGAGCTAAAGCTTGCCATCGACTTCTTGTTGGAGCGGTTGAGGGTTTTCAAGTACGAGGTTGTTGAAGTCCGCGTCTCAACTGACATTATCCCGCAAGTCGTCGATGCTCCCGCCGAGGCATACGCGAGTGAATACGCTCGAATTCGAGGGCTGATGGATTTGGGCAACGAGGCACGCCGAACAACAGGAGACAACTCAGTCTTGGCGCTCGGTGTTGCAGCGAAGATCTCTGCGGATCGTCCAACTGAAAACGGCTCGCCGAAGCCGTTCGCAAGACGCGCTTACGTCGTGAATTCGCTCAAGCATCCGGAAGAAATCGCGAGGCTGCGTGAAATCTATCCCGAGGCATTTTACGTGATTGGCGTCCACGCAGACGCCAAGCGTCGTCACGACTACCTGACGGAAACCAAGCGCCTGAGCGATCAAGAGGCTGTCGAACTTATGCGTCGCGACGAGGACGAGCATTTGCCCTATGGACAGCGAACCAGCGACGCGTTTCATTTGTCGGACTTCTTCGTCCGCATTGATGAAAACCACGACAAGCTGCGGAATAGTGTATTTCGGATTCTCGACGTCTTGTTCGGTGGCCCATACATTACTCCGACATTCGACGAGTACGCGATGTTCATGGCGTTTGCTGCGGCGCTCAAATCTGCCGACCTTTCCCGGCAGGTTGGCGCGGTGATCGCGCGTGAGCGCCAAATCCTATCAACCGGCGCAAACGATTGCCCGAAATACGGCGGCGGCGGATATTGGGCGGAATATGATCACGATCACCATGACATCCGCGATGCCCCAGACGGTCGCGACTACATGCGCGGCGAAGACTCAAACCGGGTCGAACAACAACGAATCATTGAGGACATTCTGACTCGGGCCGGCGATGCGGTTTCGGATCGCGAACGGCTTCGCAGCGCCCTTGAAGCGAGTCGACTTGCGGACATCACCGAATATGGCCGAATGGTTCACGCTGAGATGGAAGCATTGCTAGCGCTAGCACGGGGCAACGTCAGCTCAGTCGGCGCAGCCCTGTATGGCACGACATTTCCTTGTCACAACTGTGCGAAGCACATTGTCGCTGCCGGAATCAAACGAGTCGTGTACATTGAGCCCTACCCGAAGAGCAAAGCGGCAGAATTTCATAGCGACTCGATCAGCCTTGGGTTTTCCGACGATGAAAAGACAGTTCATTTTGAGCCCTTCGTGGGAGTCGGTCCCCGACGCTTTTTCGACCTGTTTTCGATGAGGTTGGGTTCCGGTTATCCTCTTAAGCGGAAGGACAACGATGGCCAGGTCGTGCAATGGACGCCAGAAGGGGCGAGGCTCAGGATTCAAATGCTTCCGGCCTCATACGTCGAACTCGAACTGGTCGCGAGTTCGCTTTTCAATGCTGTTCGGAAGAAAAAGGAGACGAACCATGACGGAAAATAACGAGCGGACCGAGACTGTCAGCGAACAACAGCAGTTCGTACAGCATCTCGAACAGGCCAGTGAAATCGTCCGATCATGGCCACTTTGGAAGCAAGCGATTCTCGGCGGCGTACAAAACACACGAGCCACGGAGATCGCCTCCCGTCCACGGACGGGATCGCAAGCCGAGTCCCATCAATGACTTGTGGCAATCTTTTTCAAACGAGGCCGCAGCCTCATTGTATTTGCGTGACCGCTGGGTTATGATCTCGTCGTTCACTGTTCTCTAAACGTGGACGATGGCCATGCCACAGAACTACCCACTTCGCCATATCTCGATCCGCGTCCCGTGGCACGATACCGCCTGGGACGGCCGCGTGTGCGCAAGTCCGCACCTCAATGGGTCGTGCCTGAAGCTCAAACGCATCGCCGAAGAGCGCGATGATTCCGCCGAAAAGGCGGTCGCCGGAAAAAGTCTACTTGAAATTCCGCAGGAGAAGTGGCCTTGCTGCGTCGACGAGCGGATGTCGTTCATGGCTCCGTTCGAGTTCACGAAGATCAAGAATCACCCGTACAACCACGGCGACGATTGTCCGCACAGCCACTTTGACGCAACGCCACTGCGGCATCCGCCGTTTTCGGCAGCGGCAATCCCGTTCGCCTGGATGCTGGCCGAATCGATGGAATCGCGGGGCGAAGAGTATGCGCTGGATGTCCAGCCGGAGCGCGAGCCTGATCTCGGTTTCAAGACTCAATGGATTCAAGACCGGGAGAATCAAACGGCGCTGCTGGACTGCTTTGCTGGGCACTTGCTGCCGCAGCAATCGTTGTGTTTCTTCTATGCGAAGCAGGTGCCGTTCGTCGAGGACAGCGCATCGCGACGAATCTTGATTGGCGTCGGTCGTGTGACCCATGTCGCCCCTTGCGTCGAGTACCAATACACGACCAAGCAATTGAAGGACAAGCTTCGGTCAGTCCTTTGGGAACTGATGATCCAGCATTCAATCCGTCCCGATTTCAAGGACGGATTTCTACTCCCGTATCACGCGGCCATCGAGAAGGCTGCTGTTGATTCTGACTTCGACCCAGCCGAACTTGCGGCGTTTTCGCCGGAGGATCGATTACTGGAGTTCTCGCACGTGTCACAGCACGTGACGCACGACGGGGCCATTGCCAGTCTGCTATCTTGCGCCGACGCCTTGCGCAAAGCGAAAGAATCGCTCGCCGGTCCGTGGGATCGGTGCCTGGAATGGCTCGACCATCGGGTCGGCGAACTCTGGAAGGCTCGGGGCCCTTGCCCCGGACTCGGCGCAGCATTGTCCGCCTTCGGATTGGAATTAGGCAACTTTATCGCACGCGCAATCGCAGAGAAAGCTGGCGACAACGCTGACCCCTGGCCTCTGGTCGATAACGCCTTCGCCGATCCGAAGAGGCATCTTCCGGCTCACCTTGCAGACGGCGTCGGCAAGACGATGCGCGAAAAGTGGGTGAAGCTGCCCGCGGAGCGCCGCAGCCTGCTAAAGCTGCTGAGTCGGTTCGAGATTACGCGCGACCAGGCGACGGTTCTCTATGTGCCGCCCGAACGGACGAAGGCTGGCATCGAAATCACCGACAAGCAGATTCTCGCGAACCCCTACCTCCTGTACGAACTGACACGGTTGACGTCAGACCCCGTCAGCGTCTGGACCGTTGATCGGGGCGTATTCCCGGATGAGGTGGTGAGGAAGAAGCATCCTCTACCGGAGCCTTCGGCGCTGGATGCGGGCACCGATGCGCGCCGTGTGCGGGCGCTGGGCGTCAAAGTGCTTGAGGATGCGTCAGGAAATGGCAGCACGCTTATGTCGCAGGACCACGCCGTGCTTGCGGTTCGCGAGCTACCGTTACAGCCGCCCTGCGAAGTTGATGCCGACCTCATCGACGTCGCCAAAGAGTCGTTTGGCGGCGTCATTGTGGAGGTTCCGATGGCCGACAACTCGCCAGCGCTCCAACTGGGGCGTCTCGCTGAGATGGGAAATACGATCCGCACGGCCATCGACAAACGAGTCAAAGGCAAGCGCCTCACCGTCGATGCAAACTGGCGTCAGTTGCTCGATAAATACTTGAAGGCGAAGGGGGCCACAGCGGACGACGAGTTTGAAGAGGAGGCTCGAAAGGAAAAGACAGCGGCGCTCAAAGAGTTGGCCGAATCCCGATTGTCCGTGCTCGTCGGCCCAGCCGGCACTGGCAAGACGACTCTGCTTTCGGTGCTCTGTTCGCACTCGGAAATTGCCGCAGGCGATGTTCTGCTGCTGCGCCCACCGGGAAGGCGCGAGTTCGCATGGAACAAGCGGCGCAAGACCTAAAGCTCAAGGGCTTCACCATCGCGCAGTTCCTCAGCCCTCACCGCTTCGATCCGGCGACGCAACGCTATCGGCTTTCGGAACGACCCGCCGAAGTTGGCGCGAGAACCGTCATCATCGACGAAGCGTCCATGCTGACGGAGGAGATGTTCGGCGCTCTGATTCAGGCGCTCAAGGGCGTTCATCGACTGATCCTCATCGGCGATCACCGCCAATTGCCTCCGATTGGACCGGGCCGGCCATTCGTGGACATCATCCGGCATTTGGTTCCCGAAGGCATCGTGGAGCAATTCCCGCGCGTCGCACCAGGCTACGCCGAGTTGACCATCCGTCGCCGCCAAGCAGGGCAGGAGCGAGAAGACCTTCAGCTCGCCGAATGGTTCAGCGGATCGCCCATTGCGCCTGGAGAGGATGACGTGTTTGATAAGGTCGTCGCCTCGGGCCAGAGCAAGCACGTTCGGTTCGTGCAATGGGACTCTGCCGACGAAATGCGGGAAAAGCTCGTTGAGACTCTCGTCGCGGAGCTTGAACTGGCAAGCCGTGACGACATCGCGGGATTCGACCGCATGCTTGGCGGCGAACCGTGGAACGACATGCGGTTCTTCAACGTGTTTAATCCCAAATTGCCGGAAAAGCTGGGCGCGGCCCAGACCTCAGAGGGCTGGCAAATCCTTTCCCCGGTGCGAGTTGGTCCGCACGGCGTACCCGACCTCAACCGGCTCATTCACAAGCAATTTCGGCAGCAGATGATCGACGCTTCTCGCAAGCAGCGGAATCGAAAATATCCGAAGCCAATGGGGCCGGAGGAAATTGTCTACGGCGACAAGGTCATCAACCTGACCAATACCGATCCGAGCCTTTACTGGTTTCGTCACCGCAAGATATTTCCGACGAAAGACAATCCCTACATCGCCAACGGTGAAATCGGAATGGCGGTCGGCTACTACATGCGGAACGGCGCTCCCGATTTCCGTTGGAAACTGGAAGTCGAGTTCGCTTCGCAGCCCGGTTATAAATACAACTTCACGAGCCGCGATTTCGGGGAAGACGGCAATCCAATTCTTGAGTTGGCTTACGCGCTCACGGTCCATAAGTCGCAAGGGAGCGAGTTCGGGACGGTGTTCATCGTCCTGCCCAATCCATGCAGGCTGCTGTCGCGCGAGTTGCTCTACACGGCGCTCACACGGCAGAAGGACCGCGTCGTAATTCTTCATCAGGGGCCGCGTGGAGACCTGCGGAAATTCGCTTCCGATGCGCGATCGGAGACCGCCCGCCGCCTGACGAACCTCTTCGCTGCCCCTTCGCCGATCGCAGTCGATGGCCGCTTCTATGAGGAAAACCTGATCCATCGAACCTCAAAGGGGGAATGGGTGCGGTCGAAGTCCGAGGTGATCATCGCCGATCATCTGTATCGTCATGGGATCGAGCCGCCGATTTATGAGTTGCCACTGACCATCGGCGGAAAAACGAAGTACCCGGACTTCACGATTGAGGATGCGGAATCGGGTGTGAACTACTACTGGGAACACTGCGGGATGCTGCATGTGCCCAGCTACCTGCGGCGGTGGAAAGAAAAACTCGCCTGGTACGAGGCCAACGGAATCCGGGAAGGCGGCGGCCCCAACGGCACACTGATCGTGACGCGCGACGAGGCAAACGGCAGCATTGACTCGGCGAAAATCGATAAACTGCTAGATGAACTCTTTGGTGGATAAACGCGACCCCATGCCGAATGAAGCCGATACCTGCCGGCGCTACGTTGTCCCGCGGCTCCAATCCGCTGGGTGGGAGAACGATCCGCACCGCATCAACGAGCAGGTGACCTTCACGGACGGCCGGATCATCGTCACTGGTCGGCGTGGGCGCAGGCGACCGGGAAAACGGGCCGACTACATTCTCCGCTATCGGGCTGACTTTCCGATCGGCGTCGTCGAGGCCAAGCCTACCTACGCCACGTCGGGCGACGGCCTGCAGCAGGCCAAGGACTATGCCGAAATCCTGGGGCTGAAATTTGCCTTCGCCACCAACGGGCACGGAATCGTCGAATTCGACTACACGACGGGGCTGGAACGCGAGATCGACGCCTTCCCGACGCCAGCCGAACTCTGGGCCCGCCTTGTCAGCAGTCAGTCGCTCGGGGCCACCGCCGCGGAACAATTGCTGACGCCGGCCTACCGTCTGAGCGGCAAGTCACCGCGTTACTATCAGGAAATCGCCATCAATCGAGCCATCCAGGCGGTGGTCCAGGGCGATCCGCGTATCTTGCTGACAATGGCGACGGGCACGGGAAAGACGTTCGTCGCATTCCAGATCTGCTGGAAGCTGTGGTCGGCGCGCTGGAACCGCACGGGCGAACACCGTCGACCTCGAATTCTATATCTCGCCGACCGCAACATCCTCGTCGACGAGCCGATGGCCAAGGACTTTGCACCATTCGGTGAGGCGCGGTGGAAGATCGCCGGCGGCAAGGCGGTGCAAAGCCGCGAAATGTATTTCGCCATCTACCAGTCGCTCGCCCAAGATGTGAACCGACCTGGGCTCTATCGCGAGTTCGCCTCCGACTTCTTCGATCTGATCATCGTTGATGAGTGCCATCGCGGCAGCGCCCGCGACGACAGCAATTGGCGCGAGATTCTCGAATACTTCAAGCCGGCATTCCAACTCGGCATGACCGCTACGCCCCGCCGCCAGGACAACGCCGACACCTACAACTATTTTGGCGATCCGCTCTACACCTATAGCCTTCGGCAAGGTATCGCCGATGGCTTTCTGGCCCCGTACCGCGTCCACCGCGTGGTGACCACATGGGACGCCGCCGGATGGCGACCGAGCCAGGGCGACCTGGATCGATATGGCCGCCAGATTCCCGACGAGGAATACCACACCAGCGAGTTCGAGCGAGTCGTTTCGCTGAAGGCACGCACCGAGGCAGTCGCCCACCACCTGACCGAATACCTTAGGCGGACCGATCGGTTCGCAAAAACGATTGTCTTTTGCGTCGACCAAGAGCACGCCGACGAAATGCGCCGGGCGATCAGTAATCTGAATTCCGACCTCGTGCGCGACAATCCCGACTATGTGTGCCGGGTGACGTCGGACGAAGGCGATATTGGCCGTGGCCATCTCAGCCATTTCCAAGACGTGGAGCGCCGCACGCCGGTGCTCCTGACCACGTCGCAATTGCTCACGACGGGCGTCGACGCCCAAACGGTGCAGAACGTTGTGCTGGTGCGGATTATCAACTCGATGACTGAATTTAAGCAGATCATCGGCCGCGGCACCCGCGTCCGCGACGACTACGGCAAGCTGTTCTTCAGCATCTTGGACTATACCGGCTCGGCAACGCGGCAGTTCGCCGACCCGGATTTCGACGGCGAACCGATCATCGATACGACACAACACATCGACGACGAAGGCGAGCCCACCGGCGACGAAACGGTCGTCACGCCCGAACAAGAACCGGAACTGGAGGACGAGGGCGGCGGTGAGTTGCCGCCCGATGAACCCGAAGGCCAGCGCCGCAAATTCTACTTCGATGGCGGCCAAGTGGAGATTGCGACGCACCTCGTTTACGAACTTGACCCGGACGGCGATCAACTTCGTGTCATGCAATTCACGGACTACACGGCCGATAAGGTTCGCACGCTTTTCAGAAACGCGGCCGAACTCCGCGGCCAGTGGGCCGACCCCGAGGGGCGGCGTGGAATTATCGATCGGCTCGAAGAGCGCGGGATCGACTTCGACCACTTGGCGGAGACAGCGAACCAGCCCGATGCCGACCCGCTCGACCTGATCTGCCACTTGGCCTTCAACGCGCCGCTCCGCACCCGCCGCGAACGGGCTCAACGACTACGCACTGAGAAGAAAGATTTCTTCGAGCAGTTTGGGTCCGACGCGCGACAAATTCTGGACGAACTGCTCGACAAATACACCGAGCATGGAACCGCCCAGTTCGTCATTCCGGACGTTCTGGAAGTGCCGCCAATCAGTGAGCACGGCAACGTGATCGAAATCGCGACGCGATTTGGCGGCGTCGATCAATTGCGCAAGGCGGTAATTGAATTGCAAACCTTGCTTTATGCGGCCGCATAGGTGAACCGAATGAATCGCAATGGCAGCTCTTCCTTCATCCGATCAACAGGACCAAGAGACGACGCGATCATCGCGGGCGTTCGATGGCTGATTTCAGAAGCCAAGAAGGCCGGCAACACAGGCATCGTTGCCGTTTCAACGAAGGCCAACCTCGACAACATTGCGAATTGGAGCCAGTTGGCCGCGCTTTTCACCAGCTTGCGGCAAAGCGAACGAGTGGCTATCGAAGGCGTAACGTTGCACTTGGTCAACCTCAAGAGCAATCGGCCGCACACGTTCAATGGGCCGGTTCTTGTCATATATGGAGGCCAGGAACTCCTAGACGCAGTTGATTCGATTGCAGGTTCGTCACCGGTTCTGTACATCCCTTGGGAGGGCGATGAATTTGCCAACTGGGCTCAGACCTGGCAGGCAACCGAACTCGGAAAACCAGCCGCTGAAACGCGACCTCAAACCGAGCCGACGTCAGGAACAGCATATTTCGCACTGAAATCCCTGACCAACGATGTGAATCTCAACACGGGAATCACCCATCCCAGTGACCGCGAATCGGCGATCAGAACATTGGAAACGCTTTTCCACAAAGGCGCTCCGATCACACCCGAAACAATTCGCCAGCAACTAATCCGCCTCGGTTGGGAACCCAAGGATGCGAGTAAGGTCAAAGAACTCGCCGAAATGATCTGGGAAGGGCGACGACCAAAGAAATCAACGGGAAGGGCAGACGACCAACTTTGGAACTACTGGAATAGCAAGGCAAATTGAAATAATGGCCAAGAAGCAAGCCAAGATGGCTAGCGCGAAACCCAAGAAGGCCGAAGCACCCAAAACAACGGCGCAGCAATTGGGAAGCCTCATTAAATCGGCGCGCGACATCATGCGCAAGGACAAGGGACTCAATGGCGACCTGGATCGCCTGCCCTTGCTGACCTGGATCATGTTCCTAAAGTTTCTCGACGATCGCGAGAAGCTGGAAGAGGCGCGCGCCGGCATCGCGGGCAAGAAATACAAGACAGCAATTGAGGCTCCATATCGCTGGCGCGATTGGGCGACCAATAAGCAAGGCATCACTGGCGACGAGTTGATTGCGTTCGTGAATCAAGACGAGGCCGTGCGGCCGGACGGCAAACGCGGCGCGGGCCTCTTGTCATATCTGCGCAGCCTTCAGTCGTCGAACGGCGACCGGAGGCGAGACGTGATCGCCACGGTGTTCGAGGGCGTCGTCAACCGAATGGTGTCCGGCTATCTACTCCGCGACGTCATCAATCTGGTTGATAGCATTCACTTCGATTCGACCGAGGAAATCCATGTCCTGGCGCGACTGTACGAGTCGATGCTGCGCGAAATGCGCGACGCGGCGGGCGACAACGGCGAGTTTTACACGCCCCGCCCCGTGATTCAGTTCATGGTCGCGGTCACCAATCCAAAGCTTGGCGAAGTGATTCTCGACCCGGCGTGCGGCACCGCCGGTTTTCTGACGGAGTCGTTCACCCATCTGGAAAAACAGTGCAAGACTGTCCAGGACCGCAAGGTGCTTCAGGAACGCAGCATTCGTGGCGGCGAGGCCAAACCGCTGCCCTACATGCTCGCGCAGATGAACCTGCTGCTGCACGGTCTCGACGCGCCCGCCATCGAATACGGCAACAGTCTCGCGGTGAAGATCACGGAACTCGGCGAAAAGGACCGCGTCGATGTCATTCTTACAAATCCGCCCTTCGGCGGCGAAGAAGAAGCCGGCATTCGCGGCAATTTCCCGGCGGATAAGCAGACCAGCGAAACTGCATTACTGTTCTTGCAGTTGATCATGCGGAAACTACGGCGGCCAAGTGCTGGACATGAACACAGTGGCCGAGCGGCGGTAGTCGTCCCGCACGGCACACTCTTCGGCGACGGTGTCGCGGCAAGGATCAAAGAAGAACTCCTCAAGGACTTCAATCTACATACTGTGGTGCGGCTGCCGTTCGGAGTGTTCTCACCGTATGCCGACATTCCAACAAATCTTCTTTTCATCGACCGTTCGGGGCCGACGAAGGACATCTGGTACTACGAAACGCCGCTGCCGGAGGGCCGAAAGAAGTATTCTAAGACCAATCCAATTCGGATTGAGGAATTCGCAGATTGCATCAAATGGTTTCAGTTAAAGCGACGCCGCGAGACGGACCAGTCCTGGCGAGTTCAGGCGTCCGACATCCTGAAGTACGACGCTAGTGGCACACTCATTTCGTGCAACCTGGACATCAAGAATCCGCACAGTGCGGATGCCCTCGAACATCTGCCGCCGGAACGACTAGCAGAAGACATCCTGCTGGACGAGCGGCGGATCATTGAAATCATGGAAGAGATCAAGGCCGAGCTTGCGGAGGTCTGCAAATGACCGGAGCCAATGGTTGGTCTGTCGTTCCACTGGGCGATGTAGTATCGCACAGGAAAGAGTTCATCCAAATCGACGATCTGATGACTTACAAACGTTGCCGAGTGAAATTGCACGCACAGGGAGTTGTGCTTCGTGACGAGGTTGCAGGATCGCTTATCAAGACGAAATCTCAGCAAGTATGCCGGAAGGATGAGTTCCTGGTTGCCGAGATCGACGCCAAGATGGGGGGCTTCGGGATCGTTCCGGAGTGCCTCGAAGAGGCAGTGGTCAGCAGCCACTACTTTTTGTTTGTGCCCGATCGCTGTCGTTTGGAGCCCGAATTTCTGCGCTACTATTCAATGACACCTGCGTTCCGCGAACAAGTAACCGCTCGCGGCTCGACGAATTACGCCGCGATCCGGCCATCGCACGTGCTGACGTACACAATACCTCTCCCGAAGTTGGATGAGCAGCGGCGGATTGTGACCAGAATCGAACGACTTGTCGGCAAGATCGAAGAGGCTCGTCACAGAGTTCAGTGCGTTGCTGGTGGATGGCGGGCATTGCTTCGCAGCATGTTTTCACAAATCGCCACGGAATCGCCACGCCAGAAAATGGGTGAAGTCGCGCCGCTAATCCGACGTAAGGCCGAACCCCGGCTTGGTGAAGAGTATCCCGAACTTGGTATTCGGTCCTTCGGAAAAGGCACTTTTCACAAGCCGTCGCTCGATTACGTCGCCATTGGTTCAAAGAAGTTGTACCGCATTCATCCTGGAGACTTGGTTTTCAACAACGTATTTGCATGGGAAGGCGCGATTGCCGTAGCACAGCCAGAAGACGAAGGAAGGTTTGGGTCGCATCGCTTCATTACTTGCGTCCCGAAAGAGGGCACCGTCACTGCCGATTTTCTGTGGTTTTATTTCTCGACGCCAGAAGGTCTCGAACGAATCGGCGAGGCATCGCCAGGCGGCGCGGGCCGCAACAGGACTTTGGGGCTCGAAAAGCTGGCGGAGATCGAAGTGCCGGTTCCGCCCTTTGAACAACAACGCCGGTTCGGAAGACTGCTCGAGAAGGTGCGCGTGATGCAAGCCGCGCGGGATACCGAGCGCACGAAGTTGGACGCCTTCATTCCCTCGATCCTGGACCGGGCATTTCGAGGGGCGCTATAGAATGGCCATGAAGCACAACAAGTCATTCGGCGACGTGCTGCGCGAGAAGCGGATGGCAAAGAAGATTAGCCTGCGCAAATTTGCTCAGGTGGTTGGCGTCAGCCCGACCTACTTGTCCCAGGTCGAGCAAAACAATGTTCAACCGCCGACGGCTGATCGTGTCCAACGGATGGCCGAGGTGCTGGGCGAGAACGTCGATGACTGGATCGCGCTTGCGGGCCGCGTCGCCGAAGACTTGCCGGCGATTATTCACGAAAAGAAGGAAGTGCCCGATCTGCTACGCGCAGTGAGCGGGCTAACTGCCGATCAACTGCGAAAGCTGCGCGAGCAGGCAGAACGCATGAAGGATGAGGGACAATAACCCGATGGCCGGCCGCTCCACCAAACCCGGACGAACGCCGCGGTTCATGCAGCCGCAGGAATTCGAGGACGAGGCTGCGCTGATCCTGGCCGAATATGGGCGCAAGAAAGCGCCTGTCACAGTCCCGCCGATCCCAATCGACGAAATCGTCGAGGAGCATTTCGAGATCGCGGTGGAGATCCGCGATTTGCGGCGTGAGTATCCGGAGGGGGACGTGCTGGGGGCGATCTACTTCAACGACAAACTGATCGCCGTCGACCAGAGCCTCGTGCCCGATGATTTCCCCGCGATGCGGAGTCGCTACCGTTTCACGCTGGCGCATGAATTGGCTCATTGGCGACTGCATCGACACCTCTATTTGCGCCAGGCCGGTCAAAAAACCATTGCGGCCATCAATTCCACTCGCCCGGACCACGTCCTTCGATCCCGGCAATACGACCCAAAGGAAGTGCAGGCCAACCGGCTCGCCGCCTGCTTGCTCATGCCGCGCGAGATGCTGAAGCGTGGGTGGCACGAGCAGTTTGGCGGCATGGAGCCGCTATATTTAGACGATCTGTGCCGCAACGCCAGCGTCGCGATCGGCGAGATGGACGAGGCGCTTTTCGAGGATGCCTGCCGGCCGCTGGCGACAATGTTCGAGGTCTCGCCTGAGTCGATGCGCTATCGGCTGGTCGAGATGAAGCTACTGCAGACGAAGAGGGAACCCTTGCTCTTTTGAGCGAGGATATTTTTTTGGCCGTGGCGTTTAGCGTTTATGAAACATGAGCGCCTCAACAATGGAGGGTCAATCATGACCAAGCAGTTTGATCTGTGGAGGGTTTTGAAGCAGATCTCGAATGTCCACCTGCGGCAATTCTTCACGGTGCGTAAGGAATTGCAGGACGTGCCGTGGGACGGATTGAAGGAGACGAAAATCGACCCGGTAGTCGAAGCCTTACAGGCAATGCCGCCTGCAAAACGTCGCCAGATTCAAATCCTGTTCAGCAGCTTCGCCAAGCTGTCGGACAATGCTGGCCTCAAGGTACTGCTCGAGGAATTACGCGGCCGCTATCCCAAGAAGGTTAAACACTTCGCCGCGCTCAAGCGCCGCATCGACAAGGTGATGTGGGCGTATTTGAATGCACGCGACGCCTACGAGGAGGCTGTCGTTTTCGCTCGCGCCGACGGCTTATCGGAGACGCGCTATTGGAACCGCTGGAGCAATTTGCCCGACAAGAACATCGCGGTAACCCAGGCACGCATCGACGCGCTCAAGGCCGGACTGTGCGCCTATTACAAGCGCAAGGAGCTCCGTGGCGAGAACTGCGAAATCCATTACCACTCGCGGCGGAACGGCGCGGAATATCTGTTCGCCTATCTGCCCGACTGGCCGGACAACTTCATGGTCTTCAACGACGACGGCGAGTTGCAATCGCTCGATCTGCCGACTGCCTTCACGAACTTGTTCGTGTACACTCCCGCGACCGGAGCGCTTGAAATGATAGCCGGCGGCGGAAAGCCGACGCAGAGGGACCTTTGGCAAATTTTCTGCAAAGCACTTCTTGGCCGTCAGGTGGACTACGTTGAGCCCGATCGCCCGGCGTACTTGCTGGAACATCTCATCAAGCCAGGTTTCAAGTTCACTTGGCCGACCAGCGACCGTATCGACAGTGTTTGTGTGACGCGCATTCTGGTCGTGCCGACGGTCGATGGCCATGATCTGGATGGCCTCGCGCCGCGATTCCGAATGGGGCTGAGTTGGTCGCGGGTGCTCGAAATCCTCGACTCGCTGCTTGCGGCCCGCGATTTAAGCCGCTCGCAGGTCACCGTGGAGGAGATACGGATTCGGATTCAGTTACTGGGCGACGGCCAGAAGCGCGGGCGTGTGATCACGATTAACGTGACGCCCCGATCTTGCAACCTGAAGAGCCTGGACGACGAAGAGTTGCGGGAGATTGGCGAGCACTGTTTCAAGACTTGGAGGATTGAAGATGACGGAGTCGCTGGAGTTTCTTTGGCCGGTGCTGGAGACGGCATTGCCCGTGATCACACCGGAGACGTATCGCCGGTGGCCAAAAGCAGCTCGGGAAAGACTGTCCGAGTTGACGCTGCTGCGAAAAGCGGGCATGGCCAAGACGATTCGCTGTCCCGCGTGCGGCCGGCACACGGGCGACGTTTGGGAACGCGAAGGGGCTAATGGCGAGCCGCGCTACTTCATGCCCTGTCCGGAAGTGATGCGCGCGGAAGTGTCGGCCGCCGACCGCCAGCAATGGAGCGTCGACGTTCCGTTGCTGGCGGCGTCGCTCGGCGCTGCGCTTGGAATTACCGATCCAGTCAAGTCGCTTGCGAGCGACCGCGTATGGCACTTCGGGCAGATCAATTGGCACGGACAAATGCGTGATGTCGTCTTGGCCCGCGGGTTGGCACGGAAGGGCACGGAAGACTTGGTGCCGGTATTTGCCGACTTGTTAAAGCCCATCGTGTTCGTTCCCGACGAACGGCCGGCCCCGGATTATTGGGGCCGGGCTGCTCCGCCGGTCGTCGCGCTTTCGGCTATCGCATCGCTGGGAGCCAATGGTATTGAGATCAATCGTCGCGTTTTGACGGCGATGGTTGCCCAGGCCGAGGACCAATCGACGGCGGCATACGTCTTCCTGCTCAAAGGCGAATACTGGCAAATCACGTTTGAAGGCGAAACACAGTACTTCAAGGACTCGGTCGGGCTTGCGCACATCGCTCGTCTTTTGGCCGCACGGAATCGCTGTATACCCGCGAATTTACTTCTGGCGGCTCAATCCGGTCTCGATGTTCTGGCCTTTTCAGGGTCGTCCGGGGAGAACGTCACCGCCCAAGGACGAGAGAGTTACGCGGAACAATGGCGCGACCTCAACGAGGAACTTGCCAAAGCGCGGAAAAACAACGACGACGGCCTTATTCAGAAACTGGAGGGCGACATAGAAGCAGTCGGAGACGAATTACTAAAGGCGACCGGTTTCAACGACCGGCCGCGAACGAAAAGCGACTTGGAGCGGGCTCGCGTTAATGTGACCACCGCCATCAACCGCAGCATTGAGAAAATCCATGACAAGTTCCCCGCACTGGGCCAGCACCTCATGACGTTTGTTTCGACCGGGATTACGTGTCGCTATTCCCCAGACCGCGAAATCGATTGGCTCGTGTGAACTCAGCAAAGATGTAGCAGCCTTTGTGACAACGTAACACGACTTGTGACGCCGGGTCTCCAGCCGAGAGGCCATAACCCGGCGGTTATGATTCAAGCCTGTGTTGTTACTGCGGTTTCACCATTTCCGCGGCACAGTTTTCTTCTGCTTGCATCGATACGCTTGGTTTGGCTGCCTCCGGCCGGAGGTAGTTCAATGTCAGGCGTTTCTCATTGGCACCACGTTTACAACGAGTATGCACGCACCGTGATCCGCGTGAAGGCGCGGCAGTTGGTTCGGCGGCCAGGATTCAGCCGGAGCGACCGGGAGGATATCGAGCAGGAGCTTGCGGCTCACCTGATCCTCCAAGCCGAGAAGTTCGACGCGGGGCGAGCGTCTCTCAGCACCTTCATCGCCCGAGTGATCGACTCCGCTGTAGCAATGCTTCTGCGCGAGCGCGGTCGGCTCAAGCGAACGCCAGCCGATGGCGTCGAAATCCAGTCGCTTGAGGTGATGATCGAACAGCCGGGTGAACCAGCCACGAAGCTGGGGGCTACGATCTCATCGGCCGACCTCGAGCGGCGAACCGGAGGCGCATCAAAGTCCGACCGGCAGATCTTTGAGGACGCCCAGGCATTTGATTCTGCGTTGGACTCGTTGCCGTCTGATCTTCGCGAGGTCTGCCGTCGAATGATGGGCGGTTCCGAGCAAGATTTATCGCGGCGTAAGGTCAAGGCGGCGATGGGCGCAATCCGAAAGCGGTTTGAACGTGCGGGTTTCGGCGAAAAATAGTGATGTCGCGGACACACGAGCACGTCGACGGCATAGGTAACAACGGGAGAGGCACCGCGCTTCGCAAAGGAGCTACCTATGACCGCCGACGTGTTTCGATTTCGTCTTGAATCGGAAGTGCCGCTGGACGAAGCGGAGATGTCGCTGCAGCTCGCGACTTTTGCGGTCGAAGGGTTGTTCGGCGTGGCCCGCGTTCGCCTTGACCTCTCCTACCATCTCGACGAGCCGCGTCAAGCAATTCTCATCGACGGTACGAACGAGGTCGGCGCTGCGGTGATTCGCGTTTTCACATCCCTGCTACTCCGCGAATTTGGTGAAGACTCGTTCAAGATCGAGCGCGTAAATTCATCGATGGCCGCCGTCGCTGCTTAGCGAGGCAACGTAACAGGGAGGACTCGCTAACCATCAAGGTTCTCGGCGATGGAGGACGCTACGCATGACGGTTTCGCAATGCAGGACGACCTCATTGCCAATGTCGAGCCTGCGGCGCGTTTTCTAAGCGCGCTTTTCGACGAAGCCGACACGATCTTGTTTCGCCCGATCGAGACATGGATCGAAGCAGACAGAAAGCGCAGCCGCGTCGATTATAAGAGCACGTTTTATCGCAAGGCGGTCCCGGCGCTGGTCCAGGTGACCGTTCTACAGCTTCTGAGGCGCGCGGCGCAGGAACGGCTCAATCTCTTCTTCGGCGTTTGCCCTCGATTCGGACCCAAAGGCCGCTTCGACTTGGCGTGGCAGATTCGGACGGTACGCGCTCTGTGGACCGACATCGATCATGTCACTCTCGACGAGGCCCGCGAGCGCATCGCCAAAGCGGGCTTGCCGCCGCCGTCGGTCATCGTGAATTCCGGCAACGGCGTGCATTTGTACTGGCTGCTGGACTCGCCGTATTTGATCGACGACGCCGGCGACCCGCCACCTGTGGAAACCGAGTGGACGAAGACGCCGGACGGCCGCAAGAAGCCGCGGAAGTACATCGTCGAAAACGGCGAAAAGGTCTACTTGGATCAGCGGCGGCACGTGTCGCGGCTCAGCCCGAAGGCGGAACACCTGCAAGACGTGCTGGCCGGCATCGCCAAAGCGATTGGCGGCGACCACACGACCGATCCGTCGCGGTTGCTGCGTTTGCCGGGCACTCTCAACCGGAAGGATGAACGGAACGGCCGCAAGCCGGTGCCGACCGAACTGGTCGAATGCGATCCGGAGCGTAAATATCCGCTCGCGACCTTCGAGCCGCTGAAGTCCGCGTCGCTGGAAACCGAGCGGGCGAAGAAAATCGCGGCCATGCCTTTGCCAAAGGCGCGGAAGATCTCGGTGTCCAAAGCCGATAAGTTGGCGGAGCTCATTGCCGCGAGCGGCGTCGCGCCGGCAGGCAGCCGGTCCGAAGCTGATTTCTCGCTCTGTTGCTTCGCAATCCGCAACGGCATCGCCAAGGAAGAAGTATGGGCCCAGGTTCAGCAAGTCGGCAAATTTGCCGAAGGCGGTCAGCGCTACTTCGACCGCACTTGGGAGGCCTCCGAATACGACGCTCGTGCGGCTACGTTCGACAAGCTGCAGAAATGCGCCGCACCGAAGACCCCCAAAGGGCCGACGGTCGTCGAGGATGCTGCTGCGAACGGTGATGGCGATGTGCCTTCCGATACGGATGAGGACGAAGACGGGCGTCCTACGATCACCGTCGATCCGGCAACCATGCCGGTCGCCGATACGCTTCACCAAGTGACCGACAAATTGCTTGCGGCCGGCAACTGCTTCAATCGCGCCGACCAACTCGTCGTGATCTACGACCAGCAGATCGTCGCGGTCCTCTCGTCGCCGGAATTGGCCGGGCTGCTCAACCAGCACGTCGAGTTTTTCTTCGTCGACGAAGAGGCCGGGCAATACAAGCCATTCCCGCCGTCGTATGCCAACACCTGGTTGAATCATCACGTCGAGCGAGGTCGTTTTCAGGTGATCAAGCTGTTCACGCACAACCCGGTCTACACTGATGACTGGAGGCTTGTTGTGCCGGGCTTTGATGCCCAGTCCGGCATCTACTACGCGGGGCCGGCGGTCGAGGCCCGCAGCGACACCGAGCATGTGGATTTATTGCTCCGCGACTTCTGTTTCAAGAAGCCAGCCGATCGGACGAATTACCTCGGCATGCTGCTGACGGCGCTGCTCGTGCCGCGATTCATCGGCTCGAAACCCGCGGCTCTCTTCAACGGCAACCAGCCGGAACTCGGCAAGTCGATTCTGGCCCAGATCATCGCGATCCTCCGCGACGGCCAAGTCGCCGAAACAGCCAGCTACAATCCCAACGACGAGGAATTCGAGAAGCGGCTCGGCGCAATTGTCCGGCGCGGCGATACGACCATCATCGTGGACAACGCCAAAAGCCGAGGGCGAAATCCTCGCATCGAATCGGCGTGCCTGGAGCGTTCGATCACCGACCCGATCCTGTCGTTTCGGCTGCTAGGTCAGTCGGCATCAATCCGCGCCGAAAACTCGCACATATTCTGCATTACGGCCAATACGCCCGACGTCAGTCGCGATCTCGTCACACGCAGCGTCGTGATCAACCTTTACTACGAAGGCGATCCTGAGCGGCGCGAATTCTCCATCGCCGATCCCGAGGGCTACGCACGTGAACATCGGCTCGAACTACTAGGCGAACTCATCGGCATGGTGGAACGGTGGAAAGCCGCCGGAATGCCGATGGCCAAAGTAAATTCGCGGTTCAACAAGCGTTCCTGGGGCAATATCGTCGGCGGCATCCTTGCTGCCAGCGGCGAGCCCGACTTTCTGGCTAACGCCGAAGAGGCGGCAACGCTGCTCGATGAAACTCGCCGCGACTTCACCGAGTTGGTCGGCGCGCTCGTGGAGCATCCGCAGGGCAATTGGACCGCGGCCGAAATGGTCAATCTCTGCGGCAAGCAGGGTCTGCTGAAGGACGACCTCGGCGATGGCTCCGCGCGCTCATTGGCGACCAAGATGGGCACGATTGCCGGACGATTTGTCGGCGAGACATTCGCGCTCATCGATGGCCGCAGCGCGGTGTTCAGCCGAACCCCTGAGCGCAAGGGAAGCATCTACCGCGTCGCCGTGCCCGAAAGTGCCGAACCTTAGGCGTTTGCCGAACCTATGCCGAACCTCACAAAAATGGCAGGTTCGGCACGTCAAGCCATTGGGAGAAAAGAAGATGCGACGACACGCCGAACCTTGCCGAACCTTTTCAGTAAACACACACATGTACGCGCGCGCACGCGGGCGCGCACGCGCGGGTTTTGGTCGCAGGGAAACAGGTTCGGCAGGTACGGCAGGTTCGGCACGTCCGGCGTGCAACACCGCCCAACGTCGTCGCCCACGTGGCCGCGAGGCGCGTTCGTCCGCAACCCGCGACGAATCGTCCGACGGCCAACCGGCCGCGACGTGGGCCAACGTGGCGCGTATGCCAACGTGGCAGGGAGGGGCCGGGGGGGAGTTAGGTTCTCCCACGCGACCACGTCGGCGGGCGGCCAGCGGGAACAGGCCCCATATTAAGCACAGTTTGTTTCGCTTGTCCGAATTCTTTTGATGGAGCGCGAGTCGAATGAAAATCGAGCTTTGGAAGCTGTCCGATGTCAAACCGTACCCGAACAATCCACGTCTCAACGATGACGCCGTGGACGCGGTCGTCGCGTCGATCCGCGAGTTCGGTTTTCGCCAGCCGATCGTCGTCGATTCCGATGGCGTGATCATCGTTGGCCACACGCGCTGGAAGGCGGCGCAGAAGCTGGGCGTGGAAAAGGTGCCCGTTCACGTAGCCAAAGACCTGACGCCGGAGCAGATCAAGGCCTACCGCATCGCCGACAACAAGACGAACGAGTTGGCCGAATGGAATCTCGATCTGCTGCCGATCGAATTGGCCGACCTTCAAGCGGCGAACTACGACCTCGGTCTGCTCGGGTTCGACCAGGACGAATTGGCCAAGCTGCTCAACGGCGATTTGAACGAGGGCCTATGCGACCCCGACGACGTGCCGGCCCCGCCCGACGAGGCGACCACGCAGCCGGGCGACCTCTGGATTCTCGGTGACCACCGCTTGCTTTGCGGCGACAGCAGCAAGCCCGAGGATGTGGACCGGTTGCTTGACGGCGCGGTGATTCATCTGGTGAACACGGACCCGCCGTACAACGTGAAGGTCGAGCCCCGCTCGAACAACGCCATCGCCGCGGGCCTTAGTTCATTTGCCGGACCAAAGCATCACCAGTCGCTCGATCTGGCCCGCCACCCCGAGAAGTCGAAGCCAACACAGAAAAAGCTTCGCGCCAAGGACCGGCCGCTGGCAAACGACTTCGTCACCGACGAGGTGTTCGATCAATTGTTGGCATCGTGGTTTGGGAACATGGCCCGCGTACTCTCGCCGGGACGCGGGTTCTACATCTGGGGCGGCTACGCTAACTGCGGCAACTATCCCCCGGTGCTGAAGGCGATGGGCCTCTACTTCTCGCAGGCGATTATCTGGGTGAAAGAACACCCGGTGCTGACGCGGAAAGACTTCATGGGCAACCACGAGTGGTGCTTCTACGGCTGGCGCGAGGGGGCGGCGCACGTGTACCTCGGGCCGAACAACGCCGTCGACGTCTGGTCGATCAAGAAGGTCAACCCGCAGTCGATGATTCACTTGACCGAGAAGCCCGTCGAGTTGGCCATTCGTGCGATGAAGTATTCGTCGCGGCCCGGCGAGAACGTGCTGGATTTGTTCGGCGGGAGCGGCTCGACGCTCATCGCCGCCGAACAGACCGGCCGCAAGGCGTTCTTGATGGAACTCGACGCGCTGTACGCCGACGTGATCGTTCAGCGCTGGGAGAAGTTCGCGGGGCGGAAGGCGGAACGCGTCGCGGCCCAGGAGGTCGCGACGTGAACGCCCTGTTTGGCCCGTGTCGCGACCGTTCGAGCCGGTCGCCCAGCGCGTCTACCAACGAGAAAACGCCCCAACGTGGCGAACGTGGGGCGTTGGGTCGGAACCCGTCGCGGGTATCACCCGTTGGCGGCGAACTTGCCGCGCTCGGTCTTGGCGAACCGGGCCTCCTTCCCCTTCTCGTTGATCTCCCGCAGAATGGTGCTGTACAGCGTTGCGTGCGGCGTCTTGCCGCCGGGGCTGGTCCAGAGGCCGTTCGCCGCCATCGCCTCGATCAACTGCTTGCAGCCCATCGGCTCCTTCGACGCCGCGAGAAGTTGCGCGGCGGCGTCGATGGCGCTGAGCTTCTTCGTCTTGGCCTCGCTGTTGGCCTTCGCCTTCTTGGCGGCGGGCTTGGTCGTCGCTTCCTTCTTCGCCGGCGCGGCCTTCGCGGTCTTGGTCGCCTTCGGGGTCGCGGCCTTCTTCGTGGTCTTCGCCTTGGACATGGTTCTACTCCTACGTTTGGGGTTCGACGGAAAGGCTGCCATCGTCAGGCGGCGGGAACCACCCGCCGCGACGCCCGCGTGGGGCGTTTCGGCTTATTCCGGGTAGATGAAGTCCGCCAGACCGGTGCAGAG
>DATAWG010000094.1 GCA_036267355.1 Pirellulales bacterium
GCAACCTGCGGATTAGAAGTCCGCTGCTCTATCCAATTGAGCTACGGGCGCTTGGGCTGAGAATTATAGGTTCAAATCGTTTCGCATTCTGCCCGATTTTGGATACCGTCAATCCGCCGCATGAGCGGCTATCGGATGGTAAAGAAAACGGCATCGGGCCAGTGCAAATGGCCGGATGCCGATTAAACTGCGCGACAAGTGACACGATACGCCCACAGTATCAGACTCCACGTCCGGCAGCAAACCGCATTCTGAATTGCGCTTTCGCCCTTTCGCCCTGTCGCGGCGTAGGGTCGGAAGGATCGCGGCAATACCGGTCGCCGGAACCTAGCCCCCTCTGTTAGTCCCGTGCGGGCAATCGCCAATCGCATGGTCTTCGAGATAAAATCAATCGAAATTTCCAAGAAATCAAGAATCACTCGTACTGAATTCCCTCGGCATGCGCTCGCTCGGCGCAGCCTCAGTTCAGGCAATGGCTAGGAGATGTTCTGGACGCTATGATCGGGCTACCCGACCCGCTGACGCAGGATGAAATCGGCTGGCTACCCAACAACTTTCGCGGGGTGGTGTTTTGTCGAAGCGAGAGCCCGATTCGATCGCCAGACCGGATTGATTTCCGGTGCCTGGGTGGCCGGTTAAGACCGCGATGTCCAGGATTGCGACCACGGCCGCAGCTGGTGGCGCTATAAGTTTTGGTAGAGCCGCTCATGCCATCCACGTTCAGCGCTGCCGTCGTGGGGACAGGTTTCATCGGGCCGGTTCACGTCGAAGGCCTCCGCCGCGCCGGGGTGCATGTCGCGGGAATCTGTGGTTCTTCGCCGGTCAAGTCGTGCGCCGCCGCCAAGCGGCTGGGCTTGCCGCGCGGCTATGCGTCTCTAGGAGAATTGCTCGCCGATGCAACCGTCGATAGCGTGCATCTTACGACGCCGAACCACTTCCACTTCGCGCAGGCGGCTGCCGCGTTGCGGGCCGGCAAGCATGTAATCTGTGAAAAGCCGCTGGCGATGAATTCCCGCGAGTCGGCCGAATTGGTTCGCATTGCGGCGTCGAGCGGTCGAACTGCCGCCGTCGCCTACAATATTCGCTTCTATCCGCTATGCCACGAGGCGGCCAATCGGGTACGCACCGGCTCGCTCGGCGAAATGCTGCACGTCAATGGTTCGTACGTGCAAGACTGGCTGCTGTTCGACACGGATTTCAATTGGCGGGTGTTGGCCAAGGCTGGGGGCGAGCTGCGGGCCGTTGCCGATATCGGCACGCATTGGCTCGACCTAATCCAATTTATCAGCGGCCAGCGAATCGTCGCCGTCTATGCCGATTTGCGGACCGTCCACCGCGTCCGGCAGCGCCCTCGCGGCACCGTTGAGACTTTTTCCAGCAAATGCCGCGAACCAGCCACTTCCGGGCAAGGCGCTGCCGAGCACGGCGCTGCCGAGCAAGGCGCTGCCGGGCAAGGCGCTGCCGGGCAAGGCGCTGCCGGGCAAGGCGCTGCCGAGCACGGCGCTGCCGAGCAAGGCGCGACCGAGCAAGGCGCGACGGAACCGATCGCGATCGACACGGACGATTGCGGTTGCGTGATGCTCCATTTCGAGCATGGGGCAAATGGCTGCCTGTGGGTTTCGCAGACGACAGCGGGAAGGAAAAACTGTCTGCGGTTCGAGATCGCCGGCTCGCGGCAATCGCTCGCTTGGAACAGCGAAAGCCCCGACGAGTTATGGATCGGCCATCGCGATCGGCCGAATGAACTGTTGCTGCGCGATCCAGCGCTGCTCGGCGAATTGGTCCGCGCGATCACCGATTATCCGGGCGGGCACAACGAAGGTTTTCCCGACACGTTCAAGCAGCTTTTTCGCAGCTTTTACGGCTACATCGCGGGGGGAGATTTTTGCGCCGCGCCGCCATTTCCCACATTTGCCGACGGCCATCGCGAAATCTTGCTCTGCGAAGCCGTGTTGACGAGCCATCGCGAACAACGTTGGGTTTCGCTCGAAGAGGGCCTGGCATGAAACTAGGATTCGTAAGCGCAATTCTGCCGGAATTGCCGCTGGATGCCGTCTTGCAGCATGCCGCGAGGATTGGCTACGAATGCGTCGAGCTAATGTGCTGGCCGGTCGGTAAGGTCGATCGGCGCTATGCGGGCGTTACGCATCTTGATGCGGCCAATTTTTCGACCGCGGCGGCCGACAAAGTTGGCGAGCTTTGCCGATCGACGGGCATCGCGATCAGCGGCCTGGGCTATTATCCGAATCCGCTCTCGCCCGATGCCGGCGAGGCCCGAACGGCCGTCGAGCATCTGCGGCTCGTCATTCAGGCGGCCGCGCTGTTGGGCACTCCGCAGGTCAACACGTTCGTAGGCCGCGATTGGTCGAAATCGGTCGATGGCAATTGGCCTCGCTTCCTGGATACCTGGAAGCCCCTGGTTGGGCTGGCGGAGAGCCTTGGCGTGCGGATTGGCATTGAAAACTGTCCCATGCTGTTCACCGACGACGAATGGCCGGGCGGGAAAAATCTGGCCATTAGTCCCGCAATCTGGCGACGGATGTTTGCCGACATTCCAAGCCGTTCGTTCGGCTTGAATTACGATCCCTCGCATCTCGTTTGGCAGCAAATGGACCACCTCCGTTCGCTGGTGGAGTTTCGCGAACGACTGTTTCACGTGCATGCCAAGGATGTGCGTATCGATCGCGATCGGCTCGACGATGTTGGCATCCTTGCGACGCCACTGAAATATCATTGCCCGAAGCTGCCCGGCTTGGGCGAAATCGATTGGGGCCGGTTCTGTTCCGTGCTCGGAGACTGTGGCTACACCGGGCCGGTTTGCGTGGAGGTCGAAGATCGGGCGTTCGAAGCTTCCTTGGCGACCCGCTTGCAGGCGCTTCGCCAAGCTCACGACTTCTTGCGCAATTTCATCGCTCGCGAGCCGGCGATCGAATAAAGTTTAGTGTCCGAGACGTGGGATCGTTCGAGACAACGACATTTATTCATCCGCCAAGAATCTCAACCCACCGTTCTCTTCGCCGCGAAAAAGGACCGCATTCGATGGCTTTCACGTATTCCGACATTGCCAAGATGATCGACCACTCGCTGTTGAATCCGACGCTGAGCGCGGCGGATCTGGAGGCCGGCTGCCGGCTAGCGGTGGTCTACGACGTGGCCAGCGTTTGCATCATGCCGTATGCCTTGAAGCGCTGCGCCGAGATGCTGCGCGGCACGGCGGTCAAGGCCAGTACGACAATCGGCTTCCCGCACGGCGGGCACACCACGGCCATCAAGCGAGCCGAAGCTGAGCGGGCCATCGCCGAGGGGGGCGAAGAACTCGACATGGTGGTCAACATCAGCCAGGTGCTCAGCGGCAATTGGGACTACGTGCGATCCGACATCAAGGCGGTCGTCGACGTGGCTCATGCCGCCGGTCAAAAAGTGAAGGTCATCTTCGAAAACTGCTACCTCAAAGATGAGCACAAGATTCAGCTCTGCCGCATCTGCTCCGAACTGAATGCCGACTGGGTGAAAACGTCGACCGGCTACGGCAGCGGCGGCGCCACGCACGACGATCTGAAACTGATGCGGCAACATGCCGCGCGGCATGTGCAAGTGAAAGCCGCCGGCGGGGTCCGCGATTTGGATGCACTGCTAGCCGTGCGTGACCTAGGCGTGACTCGTTGCGGCAGCACCCGCACCAGAGAAATGCTCGACGAAGTGAATCGGCGTCTCAATCGCCCGGCAATCGCGGCATCCGCAGTCGCCTCGCCCGCCGGCTACTGAGCGAGAATTCAGATTATCGCCGCTCACGGCCCATTGATTCAGGCCTTCAATCGGGCGGCAGATCCCGCGTTTAAGAAAGTCCAATGGCCGATCGCCGGGCCGAGGCTGGCGTTGGGTGTGCGTCGCGCCCAAAGGTCGTAGGGGGCACTTCCCTCCGGCGTCGGCCGCCGATCAGAATCAGCCCGATGGCCCCCATGCCAAACAGAGCGATCGAAGCCGGCTCGGGAACGACCGCAACGCCTTGTGCCGCAAACACGTATTCGTAGTCGCCCGAGTTTAGCACAGCATATTCGCCAAAGCCGTCGTTCTTGCTAGGCCGGCCCGAATTGTTGTTTTCGAATGTATTCGTGTCGTTGAAATTGACGGACCCGGCGGTGGTGTTGGTAGCGCTGCGTGCCAAACCGTACCACTGAGTGTCTGAGTACAGGCCAAACACGTATTCGGTGCCGGCGGTTAGGGCGACCGGTGTGGCGAGTTGGTAGGTCACGTAGTCGTTCGAATTTGCCGGCGTGGGTACCGCCTCTCCGCCCTCTTTGCCAAGTGTGCCATTCAAAGGAGTGACCAGGTCGGTCGACGGATCAACGCTGCCGATCAATAAGTGCAAACCACTGGGAGGGCCCCAGCTATCTCCGCCTAGAACCGTGATGTCTTCCAACAGCGAGTTTTGCGACACGGTGAATAGCTCGCCCGGTGGCCCGCCATTGTCAGTGTAGTCGTTGTTGGGCAGCAGGCTGCCGCTGGAATCGGTCAACTGCGATGCCAGGATGTCGGTGTTCGGGGCAGTGCCGCCTTCGTAGACGATCGTCCCTGCATAGGCCCGCGGAGCGATTGCGAGGACCACCAGCGCGCCGCAAAGAAGCGAAATCGTTTTCATGGGCGAGTCCAGCTTGAATACCGAACAATCGGGTTCGAATCTCGTCGCGCGATCGGGCGGCCAACAATGGATTCGGTTTGGCTGGCGTGAAATGCCCGCCAAGCAACGAAGCGCAATCGCCGCCGCAATGTTTTCACAGCCGGAAAGGCCGTAAGGAGCCGCTCCACCCCCACAATTAATTCTTGCCTTATAGTAATTTCGGCGCCACGCCGATCAATACGTCTTGCGAGGTATTTATTTTTTTCTAATTGGGGGGTATTGGGCGATATTGGCCGTTGCCATCAGTTCGGCGACCTACCATGGCGAATTCGCCCGCCGCTCGATCCGTATTCCGGAATCGGCAACGGATAAGAATGTCGTCTTCCACGTTTTGACCGAAGACCTCAACGTCCGCGGGCTATTGGTCAACGGCCGTTGGATTCAGCGAACCAATCCCTACATGGGCCGAACGGCCGATTTCAACGTCACCCGTATGTGAAGCTTGGAGCGGAGAACCAATTCATTTTGGTCAGCACCCAGCCGGGACGGGTGCGCGAGCTGACTCTGAATTTCTATCCGAAGGGCGAATATTCATAGATCACACCCCATACCATAATTCCCCCTCTTGGCTCCTGGTGGATTCGGCTGAACCAGCACATCATCGCCTCCCCAGCCTCCCAGTCTCATTGCCTCCCAGTCTTCTGCCCCGCAGCGTTGCCGCTTCTTGCTTCGGGCGGTACATTGCAAAGCATTCGCCAAGGTATAGGCCGTTTCGACCGCCCGACGAACTTTTGAACCGCATCGACATGGATTTATCCACCGCGACCGCCGCCGTCGGGCCGATCGTCGCCGAAGCCATCGATCTCTCCGTCACCTTGGGACGGCTGCGATTGCCGAATCCGATTCTTGTGGCTTCGGGCACGTTCGGATATGCCCGCGAAATGGCCGGGTTGATCGACCTGAAGCGGTTGGGCGGCATCATTCCCAAAACCATTACGCAAGAACCTCGCCGTGGCAACACCCCTTGGCGGACCATCGAAACGCCGTCGGGAATGCTCAACTCGATCGGCTTGGATAACGATGGCTTGGAGCACTTTAGGGCCCACCACATGCCGTATCTCACGAGCCTTGGAGTGCCGATCATCGTCAGTATTGCGGGGCGGACGCACGACGAATTCGTCGCGATGGCTGCTCGGTTGGAAAGCGTGCCGGGGATCGCGGCGATCGAGTTAAATATTTCCTGCCCGAATGTGAGCCACGGCATCGATTTTGGCACCGATCCGGCGATGTGCCGCCGCGTCGTGGCCGGGGTGCGGGAGGTGTCGTCGCGGCCGATTCTCGCCAAGCTGACGCCCAATGTGGCCGACATCGCCACGGTGGCTCGCGGCGCGGCCGATGGCGGCGCGGATGCGATCTCGCTCATCAACACCTGTCTTGGAATGGCCGTCGATTGGCGGCGGCGGCGGCCGATGCTCGGCAACGGAATGGGCGGCCTGAGCGGGCCGGCGATCAAGCCGATCGCGCTGAGGGCCGTGTATCAGGTGGCCAAAGCGGTCAAAACGCCGATTGTCGGCATCGGAGGAATTGCGACCATCGACGATGCGATGGAATTCATCGTCGCCGGCGCGACTGCGGTCCAAATCGGCACGGCAAACTTTTACCGTCCCACCGCCTCAATCGAAATCCTCGAAGCCCTCCCCGCCGCCCTAACATCAATCGGCGCCCGCCGTATTCCCGAAGCCGTCGGCACCCTCACCCCAAACCCTCCCCCAGACTAACCGCCTGGTGAAAAAGGGGGACGGGCACCTCGCGGCAGCGCAAAACAGGCGACGAAACCGACTGGTCGCTTGGAGCCAGTCCCCTTTTTCAACAGGCTGCTAACCGCCGCGCGTCCTAACCCCTCACCCTCGCCCTCGCCGATGCACGTTCTCTCCGGCATACAACCGACCGGCCGATTCCACTGGGGCAACTATTTCGGCGCCATCCGGCAATACATCGATTTGCAGCATGAGACGGCCGCCTATTACTTCATCGCGAATTTGCATGCCTTGACCACGGTCCGCGATGCCGAGCAGCTTCGCAGTCTGACGCTCGATGCGGCGATCGATCTGCTGGCCTTGGGCCTTGAGCCGGAGCGGGCGGTGCTGTTCGTGCAATCCGATGTGCCGGAGGTGAGCGAATTGTGCTGGCTGCTGATGACCGGGGCGCCGCTGGGTTTGCTCGAGCGTTGCCACGCCTACAAAGACAAGAAGGCCCGTGGCTTGCCGGCCGACGCGGGATTGTTTACGTACCCCGTGCTGATGGCGGCCGATATTTTGGCCTACGATTCCGACACGGTGCCGGTCGGCGAAGACCAAGTGCAACATATCGAGGTTTGCCGCGATCTGGCGGGGGCCTTCAACCATCATTTCGGCGAAGTGTTCGTCATGCCGAAAGCGAAGCTGCTTGATGCCTCGAAGAAAGTGCCCGGCACGGATGGCGAAAAGATGTCCAAAAGCTACAACAACACGCTCGAACTTTTCGAAGACCCCGTGGTCCAGCGCAAGAAGATCATGCGGATCACCACCGATTCGCGGCCGATGGAGGCGCCGAAAGCGCCGGAAGGCGATCACTTGTTTCAGCTCTATTCGCTCGTGGCCAGCGACGGCGAGCGCGAGGCGATGGCCGAGTTGTATCGCCGCGGCGGGTTTGGCTACGGCCAGGTGAAGAAAGCGTTGGCCGACGCGGCCGAGCGCTATTTCGCCCCCGCGCGCGCGGAGCGAGCCGCGTTAGCCGCCGATCCGGCAAGAATTCGCGCGATCCTAGCCGACGGCGCCGCGCGCGCCCGCCACAAAGCCAGCGAAGTGCTGAACCGCGCCAAAAAGGCCTGCGGAGTAGCATAAAAGGCTACAGGCTACAGACTGAAGGCTACAGTTACGACGAGGAGACAACTCATGCGACGCCTGCAATCTCTGCCATATCGCCTGTGGCCCTCGTCCTCGTCCTGTAGCCTGTAGCCTGTAGCCTCAAGCCTGTAGCCTTTCTCATGAACATCCTCGGCATCGGCACCGACATCGTGGAATGCTTGCGAATCGCTCAGATGATCGAGCGACATGGTGAATTGTTCATCACGCGGGTCTATACGCCTCGCGAGATCGAATATTGCAAGCATCGCAAGGCCGCCACGCAGCACTTCGCCGGCCGTTGGGCCGCCAAGGAAGCGGTGCTCAAAGCGATCGGCACCGGCTGGCGACGGGGCATTAGCTGGCGCGACGTCGAAATCCGCAATATCACCGGCGGCCGGCCGATCGTTGCCCTGCGCGGCGGCGTGCGCGATGTGATCGAAGAAATCGGCATCGGGCAGGTGCTGATCAGCATCTCTCACTGCCGCAGCCACGCAACGGCGTACGCGATCGCCATAGATCGAGCCGACGACGACCACCAAGACGAGGATGAGCCGTGAACGCGACGGCTGTCCGGCAGCGAACCGGCGCGGTTTGAAGCGCATCCGGCCGCAGCCGCCGGCCCGGCGGAAACGCCGGATGCCGGCGTTTTTCAAGACTGGGGGCCCGCCGTCGGCAACCAAGTGGTTTCGATAACGGCCGACCATTCGAACTATGCGCCCGGCCAGCCGATAGTGAACGAGCCGGCCAAAGCGGTTTCCAACAAGCTAGAAATAACCGTCCGTGAGCCGGCCGCCTCGCGCCGCTAGGGGACGCTGAGCCGCTAAGCCCAGGGAAGGCTGCCAACGCGGATCGCAAGTAGAACACGCGATGGCAGCCTTCCCTGGGCTTAGCGCAAGAAAACGCGTTCGCTTCCGCCTCACGCGCCAATCACTTTCGGCAGCGACAACACGAACGTCGTTCCGCTGCCGCAGTTCGCATCGACAGACACCTGCCCGCCGTAGTATTGCACGATTTTGCGAACGATCGAGAGACCCATGCCCGAGCCGTCGGGATGGGCATCCGCAAGGCGTCGGCCCGGCTTGAAAATCTCTTCCCGCGATTCGGCCGGGATGCCCGGGCCATTGTCGTACACCGTGATCCACTCGAACGCGGTTTCGGCCGGTTCGGATTGCGCCCGGCGGGCGATCGTGATTCGCGGCTCGTGGGCATCGCAGCCATGGCGGGCCGCATTGCGCACCATGTTTGTCAGCACCTGCTTTGCCCTGAGCGGATTGCACCACACCGCGGGCAGGTCGGCCGCGACATCGACATGCACCTTCCGCTCGGCAAGCATTTCGCGCTGCTCGAACAACACCTCTTCGACCACGCTCGCTAGCTCGACCCGAGCCGGCTCCATATGAACCGTTCCGGTGCGGGCGACCGTGGTCAGATCGTCGAGAAAGCGTTTGGATTCTCGCAGGCATGCTTCGACATGGGCGAATTGCTGTGTCAGTGGGCCGACGTTCGAGGGGCTCGCCGCCTCGGCGTGCGCCTCCGATTGGCGCCCGGCATTCGCCAGGGCGCCGGCCGGCCGCAGCGGCGGTGGCTGATCTGCCGCACCGATCTTCGTCGCGATTGGATCGGCCGCGTCTTTCAGCCGCTGGAACGAATGGTCGAGCAGCATGAACATCGCCGACATGTCATGCGACAGCGAGCGCACGATCTGATCCATTTCGTGGCGCGATTGCTCGAGCTGTTCGAGCCGTTGCGATTGTTGCCGAGCCAGCGCCGCTTTGTTCGTCGCTTGCAGGATGCTGCGTTCGAGCGCGGCCGCGTCGATTTCGGCACTCACGAGGTAATCGCGGGCACCGAATTTCAGGGCGTTTGCCGCGACCGCCTCGTTGCCATGCGCGGTGATCAGGATCGTCGCAACCTCTGGATGCCGGGCCGCAATCGAGGCGATCAATCCCAGCCCGTCTGCGTCGGGCAGACGGTATTCGGTGAGCACAACATCGGCCGGGTGGCGGGCGAGGATTTCGAGTGCCTCGGCGGCAGTATGGGCCACGTGCGTTCTCGCCCGCCCGCCGAACCGCTCTTCGAGCATCGCCAGCCAGCGATCGACATCCTGCGGCTGTTCATCGACCAACAGCACGCGCATCGGCTGCTCGATGATCGGCTGCGCCGCGATTCGCGGTCCAATGTCGGCCGGCAACAGCGCAGCATCCGGCGCGGTCGAGTCATTTGGCGCGAACCGGGAATGTGGCCCGCGCAAGGCGGCAGTTCGCGATAGGGCCGAATCGGGGGTTTTAGAGTTCGTGGTGGGCATTTGTAATCGAATGTTGGTGGAAGGACCCGATGCGCGGGCGAAGTTTGCGGGGGGCGATTCTCGAACAGCCGCGCCTTAAAGGATTTCACGAAAAAGGTTTGCGTGAAATTGCCGGCGGCCGGTTGTGTCGCAGTTGCCCGATCCGCTAAGATCGAGTGCTACGGCGTGGTAAATGTACCACATGTTTTGCATGGTTCGCATTTATCCTAGATTGACAGCTTGACCAGCTTCGGCGAACGCGCGGAAACCACAAACGAGTTGCGGGCCGGAGCGTTGATCTCAAAGCTGTGTGGTAGGCTTGCGGGATTTGCGATTGGGGCATCTTGCGGATTTGCTAGCACATCAAAACTTGCGTGAGGAGCTGTGATGAACATCGTCGAACGTCGTTGGCGGTATTGGATTGCATGCCTGGGCCTATTGCTCTTGGCTGTGGCACCGGGATGCATGGACCGCGATTCGACGGCGGCGGCCGGCTCCATCCCGGCGGTAAAGCTCTCGCCCGACGCTTTGCGCGACAAGATCGACGGCGTCGTCGACTACACGCTCAACGCCCGGCAGATGAATGTTCGCGATCAGGCGGCTTGGCAGATCGTGCATGGCATCGAGGCGTTCGGTCGCGATTTGCCCATCGAGCACGATGGTAAGGTCAGCTCGGCGGTCGATTATCTGCTGGCCGGCGGCGCGCTGAAGGGCTGGGTGCTGCGGCCGGGCGATAAGGGAGTGCTCAGCATCATCGAAGCCGGCAGCAAGACGGGCCAAGGCCATCCCGACCAATGGCTCGGCTATATGTCGCAATGCGGCGACGTGAAGGCCGGCGACCAACTGATCGTCGGCGGCAAGAAATATCACATCAGCGATCTGATGACCGAAGCCCAATGGCAGCTCTTCGACGGAGAAGAAGCAAGCTGGACGCTGATGGGCGCCGTGACGTATCTGCCGCTCGATGCCAAGTGGACGGCTAAAGACGGCTCGAAGTGGACGTTCGAGCGGCTCGTGGCGATGGAAGCGTCGCACAAGCTCGGCGAAGGAGGTTGCGGCGGTTCGCACCGACTCTATGCACTGGCGATCGCCGTGAATCGTTATAACAAAGAAACGCACACCGATCCGGCCGACATGCGCGGCGGATGGCGGGCCGCTTACGACAAGGTTGCCGACGGCCTCGAAACGGCCCGCAAATATCAGCAGCGAGACGGCTCGTTCTCCACTGGGTTCTTCGAGAAGCCGGCCGAGTCGGCCGATCTTGGCACCCGGCTTTATTCCGCCGGACATACGCTCGAGTTCGTGGCCGCCGCCGTCAGTTCGGGTCTTTACGACAATGAAGACACGGCCGATCACAAACCCTACGAATTGAGCGATCCGTGGGTGGTCGCGGCGGTGAATCGATTGTGCAACGAAATGAACGTGGCGCGCGACATGGAGCCCGACTGCGGAACGCTCTACCACGCGGCCCACGGCCTGCGGCTCTACCGCGATCTGCGCTTCGGTCCTCGCCGCCCGCAACTGGCGGCGAAATAATCGACTGCGGTTGGCGTGGATGCCATACCCACTGCCTTGAGTGGGCATGCCAACTGCCGACCGCCGACATTCCTACGCAAAGCCGTGGGCATGGCAAACCGGCTTTCCAACGTAGCAGGCACACTCCGTGTGCCGTCGGCGCTGCTCTTTGCGCGACGCACCGCGTGGCGCCGACGGCACACGGAGTGTGCCTGCTACTATCGCCGACGGCGCACGGAGTGTGCCTGCTACTATCGCCGACGGCACACGGAGTGTGCCTGCTACGGTAGCGGCGCTATTGCTTTGGCGGGTTCGCTTCTCGCACTAGCGCGCCATGGTCTTCGCTGAGGACCAGGATCGAGAATTTGTCGACGAAGTCTTGCTCGTTGGTGCTCAGCGATGTGTAGTCGAAGCAGCCGCGCAGGTCGGTGTAGCCATCCTTGTAGAACTTCACCGTCCCGTCTTTTTGCCGGGCATACACTTTCACGTACACCTTCGCCAGCGGCTTTGAATCCTTGTCGTGGCTGACCCAAAGCTGGCCGTAGTTTTCGACGACTTTCACGTGCAGGGCGTTGGAATAATAGGCCTGCGACTGCGTTTGCCCACCGCCGACGATCTCGACCAGCACGTTGCTATTGAGCAGCTTGGCGGGCAGTGGGAATTCGAAATTCGTCGCCCCCGCCGGCAGTTTCACGGTCTCGGACTGGTTCGGCAAGATATTCGAAAACTGTTTCGCTTCGCCTTGCACGAACGGATTGCGGCTGAACAGCAGTTCGATATCCATCAGATAATAGTTCACCCGCACGGTTTGCAGGTTCTGATAGTTGATTTTCACGTGCCTGGCCTCGACGGTGAAATCGAACGACGGTGTGCTGGCCGCCTGCGCGGTTTGCACCTGGGTGCGATCTTCCTTGTCGATCACCTGCACCGTCGGCTTGCCGATCTCGTCGGCCTGGCTGACGATATTGGCAAACGCCTCGCGCCAGCGATCGACCGGATAATCGGCGTATTTGACGGCGATCGCCCGGGCCAGCTTCGGTTCGGATTTGTAGAAATCCAGATAGGCCGCGAAATAGTCGTATTGCAGCCGCGTCGCCAGATGATCGGGATCGACCTGGCTGAAGAAATCGAGCGACAATTCGACCCGATCTTGCAACAGCAGGTAGTAGATCACGGTCATCCGCTCGGCATCGTCCAAGTGGCCGCGGTAACTGAGGATCGACATCAGATGCTCGTACTGGGCGAAAAACGCATCGTTGAGAATTTCGCGCTTGCGGCCCAACTGGCCCACCCGGGCATTCACCAGCGGCCGATAGTCCATCTGCTGATAGGCATGCCGCGCCACGGGATCGATCGTCAATAGGGGGCTATCGAGCCACTCGCCGCATTGGCTCACGAATTCATTGGCGAATTGCAAGAACTGGCGGATCGCGGGGGCGTCGTCGTGCTTGACGCCATACGACCAAAGCGCGTTGTTATACACGTGCCGGGCCGAGAGGATCACGATCACCTTCTCGAAAAATGCCTTGTCTTGCACCCGCCACGCGATGCGGTCGAGATTCACGCGCAGAATATTTTCCGTTTTCAAGAACGCGAGCACATCGTCGTCGGAGCCGAACTGAGAGATATAGTCCCACGATTGCTTGTCGACCTTGGTGAGCTCGCGGACGACGTTGAACGTGAAGGGGGCCGCAAAGCCGAGCACTTCGCCGCCGCCGGTCCCATTCGAAGCGACTTGCACCGGATAGTGGACAAATTTGCCCGGCAACGGGAAATAGAAGCGGTATTCGAGCGTTTGCGTGTGGTAGGGATCGAGATCCAGGTGCACGCTGTGCGTGAATTGCCCACCGGCGACCGGCAGGGCTCCAGCCGGAATCTGCAAAAGCACGTCGACTTTTTTCTTCGACGAAGTGGGATTGGTGACCACGATGTGGCAGCCATACACGGTGCCGACCAAAAACTCTTCGGTGACGAATTTGTCGACCTGTTCGCCGTTTTCCATGCGGAACTGGTCGCCATTGCGGAAGAAGTTTTCGCTCACCAGGATCGGCGTGTGCTCAGCCACTTTCGCGGCCGGCTGAATTTCCTCGTGATAAACGATCATCGGGCTGCCGGCCGTGAGCGTCATTTGCGTTCCCTTGAACGTGGATTTATGGTCGCCCGGCTTGAAGGGCAGGTCCACGAGCGACAGGGCGGCCAGCATCTCGGGGAAATCGTGGGTCGGTTCGGCGAGATTCGTGGAAAGGAACGGCTTGCCGCTGGCGGGATCGAAATTGGCATAGTCGAGCCAGAAGGCGTTGGCCGTGATCAATGCCGATGTTTCCTGCTCGATCGGCAGATGGTAGTAGTTGCTTTCGACCCATTCCATCGTCTTGTCGAGCTTGCGGTAATATTGCTTGAGGCCAGCGGCCCTGGAGCGATCGTCGGCGAAATCGGCATCGAGGGCTTCTTTCGATTCCCCCGCTTCGGCCTTTTTCATATCCTTTTCGGCCCCATCGCGGCGCCTTCCCCTTTCGAATTGAAAACTATCCGCGCCAGGCTTCCCCGCCGCGGCTGGTGCCGGAGGCATGGCCGGGGCGGCCGCCGGCGCCGGAACGTTGGCGGTCGCCCTATCTGACAAAGCGAGATTGTTGCGCCCTAAGAGCTTCGCCTCCGCCTCTTCCTGCACGACAGCCCTTTCTTCGCGTTTCTGATGCTCCATGATGCCGAAGCGATCCTCCGTGTCGAGCGAAGCGCCCTTCAGTGCCGTGTCGAACAGATGCGTGAAGCGATCGGGATTTGGCGGTAATAGCTCGAACTGGTCTTTGATCAGCCGGGCCGTCGAAGCATGGTCGTCCTTCACGCGCTGGCCGAGCAGGATCCGCTCCCACGTGTTGAGCTGCTCGAAATTCCAGGGCTTCAAATAATCGCTCAGATCGTCGCCCAAGAGCCAGTGATCCAGAAACTGCTTGTCTTTCTTGTTCGCCAGGTACGGCAGGATCGCGGATTTGAAAAATTCCGGATCCTTTTTGTAGAGGAAGAAATGCAACTCGTGGCTGGCGTATTTGCGATACAACTTGCGTTTCTCTTCGACTTTCAGCGTCGGCCAGTTCTTGATGAAATCGAACTCGATCAGCTTCGCATCGGGGTTCAATGCCGCGTAGAGCGAAAACGCCCGGCCGATGCTGTCGTATTCTTCGAAGTGCGTGCTGGTGATGTCGGGCACCACGAGCGTGCCGCCGGCCGGCAAGATGCTGATTAGTTTTTGCTGCGTGTAGTGCAGCTTCGGATCGAGGCTCTTGGCCAGCCGCAGGTCAAGATAGTCGGACTTGGCCTCGGGCAGCGCCACGATGCGGCTCACCGTGTTCTGCAGGTCAACAGCCACGAATAGCAATTGCTGATGCGCGCCGAGATCGGATCGCTTGATTTCGATGACGCCGTCCTTATCCGGCACGACATTGGCGACTACGATCGAACTCGCCGCGAGAAAATCGAGATCGGCGAAATCGGCTTGCTGCGGCACGACGAACGGCTTCATCACGGGTTGCCCGTTCGTGCCGCGATTTTGCGGGCCGCCGCCGCGAAAATTCTCGCCGGCTTGGGCCGCCTGCTCGGCGGTTTCCGTGCTGCGAATCGCCCACGGGTTCAACAGCAAGCTCGGCCGCTCGAGCATGTTGCCCGGATATTTGCGGGCGAATTTGCGGTCGATGATGTAGCGATATTCGTCGCCGATATTCCGCCCGGCCACGTATTGCGATTCGGGCTCCGGCACCGTGCGCCAATTCGGCTCGGCGGGCAAAATGCCGCTGAGAATGCCGTAGGCCGGAAATGCCGGATCGAATCGCGTCGCAAACACATGCACGCGCGCCAGCGGCGACACGTTGACCAACTGCACGCGGATCGTCTTATCCCCCACTTCGACATTGCGCATTTGCAACGGCCGGCTATTGCGCACTTCGAGCTTGCGATACGGGCCCATCACATACGCCCCGCGTCGCTCGCCTTCGGTAAGCCGGATGCGGATTTGCCGGCCGCTCGGCTTGAGCAGCAGCGAATAATCGCCCGGCGGCAATTTATCGAGCGAAAGCAAACCGTCTTTGAGCGAGATGTTGTCGAACCAATCGGCCTCGAACTTTTCGCCGCGCAATTCCAACAACGATAGCTCCGAACGGTCCGGTTTTTGTTGGTCGCCCATGTAAGGCACTTCCACCGGCGCATCGGCCTCGCCCTGGATCGTTTGCGGATACGTGTGGTCGTCGTGCAAGATCGGCCAAGTGTGCGAGGTGCCTTGCGTATCGGTCGCCGCGACGGAAATCACGCCGGGCAGCGGCCCCAGGTTCACCTCTCCTTTCGCATCCGTCGCCAGCGACACATACACCGGCTGCGTGAAATCGCGCATCTTCAGCACGAATTGGATCGGCCGATCGGGCTCGTGCTCGCCGGTCTTGCCGAGCAGATCGACGACGTAGCTGCTTCCGACGAGCGCGAAATGCAGGTCTTCGGTCTTGTCGGTGCGGTCGATTTCGTTGATCGAAAACGATTGCTCGGCCGAGAGGTCGATTTTCTTGTTCTGGCTGTAGTTCTGAATCTTGGCCTTGAGCGTGAAGCGGATGTTGGCCAACCGCTGCGGCACTTCGAATTCGTACACCGTCTCGCGATCGGCAAAGAGCTTGAAATCGGGCACTTCCTTCGTCGTCGCCACGCCGTCGAGATCGGTCGACGTGAGCACGAGTTGCACTTCTTCCAGCGATTTGCGCGAGATCGGAGTGCCATTCACGAGCAGTTGCGGGCGGATGATCAACTGCGCTTTGCGGCGGGCGATCAATTCTTCGCGATCGACATACATCGCCGCATCGAGCCGGTAGCTCTCGGCTTCCTGATCGAAGTGGCCGAGCGACGAAAACCCGCCCAGCGACATGACGATCGGCTGCCGGCCCGGGGAGTTGGAATACGGCACCGCGATCGTGCCGTCCTTGTCGGGTGTGTAGAGCGCGCCGGCGAGCCACAGCGTTGCCTCGGGCTGGGGCTTGTTTTGCTCGTCGAAGATCGTGAAGATCTGCCCGGCAGAGCTGGAGCGCACGACGAATTGCAGCTTGCCTTTGCGGATCACGGCCCGGCTCGCCTTGCCGTTGCCGATGAAATCGATCACATACACGCCGCGATGATTGAGGGCCGGAAAATCGAAATGCCGCCGCACGCGCAACAGCGGCGGTTCATGATACGTGTAGGTCTTTTCTTCGTTGGCCACCAGGCCGTCGAGATTGATGTCGGGCCCGACTTCCGCCAGATGCTCGCGGTAGAAATTCTGCGAGTTGATTTCAAACACTTTGACGATCAGCGTATCGACGTTCTTCACGAACAGATCGAGGGCCACGGGATCGTCGGCCGAGAGCTCCGTTTTGTTCGTGTAGGCGAAATCGAGATCGATCCGCTCCTTGAGCTGCTTGTAGACTTCCGGCGGCAGCAGCGAATAAAGCTTTTCGGCATCGCCGACGCCCGCCATGATCTTCGTTTCCGCAAACACCGTCTTTAGATATTGATCGTTGATATATGGGGCGAAGATCTTGTAGTCTTTGGCGTCGAGCAAGAAATGCTCGAGATAGCTGCGCACCAGCGGCTCGTCGTCGCCGACGATCGGCAACAGCGTTTCCGGCCCGAAATCTTGCTGCAGGTTGGCCGCTTGCTGCCGCCGCTCGGCCGGCTCCATGAACTGCGGCGACACATAGCCGGTGAATTTCGGCAGCTTCAGATAGGCCAGGAACCGCTCGAGATCGTATTTCCCCTGCTTGCGATCGAACTCGAGCCGCTGATAAAGCACATGGGCCTTCAGCGAGTTGTGGGCCGGATCGAGCGTCGACACGAATGCCCAC
Organism: Pirellulales bacterium; assembly: GCA_036267355.1. Classification (NCBI taxonomy): domain Bacteria; kingdom Pseudomonadati; phylum Planctomycetota; class Planctomycetia; order Pirellulales; species Pirellulales bacterium. The sequence goes on from DATAWG010000094.1 coordinate 17,152, forward strand.
AGCCGATCGAGATAGGCTTCAAGCGCCGCCGGATCTTGCCGCCAATTGACGTCGTCGGACGGCTGCAGCCGCGTCAGATATTCATTCACAAAATTCTGCTGATTTCGCAATTCCGGCATTAGTTTCAACAGTTCGTCGAGCTGCGCCAGCAACAACTGGCGGTGGATCGCAAACTGGCCGAACCCGCCGCTATTGGCGAAGTGCAAATCGTCGACGATCATCTGCACGAGGTTCGGATAATCGGGCCGGGAGAGCACTTCGAGCAAGCTGCGGCGCCGCTCGGGAGTCAACTTTTGTTGCATGAGCCAATCGATGGCGGCCGGCTCGAAGCCTTGCACGGTTTGCGGAAATTGCGCGAAGGCTTTCTGCGCCAGCCGCTCGCGCGAAATCAGGGCCGGATCGAGCTTCGTCGGCAGGTTCGGCTTTTGATTGAGTTGCTCGCGCTGGGCATTGAATTGCAGATTGAGCCGCTGGCGAATCAGGGCGAGCGTGCGCTGCGGGTTTTGCTTGTAGGTGAGCAGGGCTTCGCGATTCTGAATTTCGCGGATTCGCGGCGTGTCGTGATACCGATCGATCCAGGCCTTGAGCGTCGATTCGACCTCGTTCCACTGCCCGAGCGATTGGTAGTGGAGGCAGGTGTAGAAATAATACTCCTCCGAGCCGGGGATCAATTGTTTGAGCGGCACAGTGCGATCGGTGGCCAAGGCATAATCTTCGATCCAACCGACATCCCCCGCCACGGCCGACGCGGGAGCCGCCAGCCAGCCGCCGAGCAATGCAATGAGAATCGCAGCGATCATCAACGCTGTCGCCCGAGCAATGGGTGCCAAGGCTTTGCGTGGGCATGTGGTGGAACAGACATGCGCACGCAATGCCGCGGGCATGCCACCCCGAACCGAACAGACGGGCCGAGTCGTCGATAAACTGCTCATGGCAAAGACATTCCGCAATTGTGAACGGGATGAAAAGGAGGGCCGATCGCCCCCGCGACGGCGGTTCGAGGTATTCGACGCGATTGCCCCGGCAAAAGTTCCGCAAGGTTCTTCACAGCAGCGAAACGACGGAGCGCGGAGATTCCTTCCATCGTAGTAGGCACACTCCGTGTGCCGTCGGTGCTGCTCTTTGCGCAACGCCATTGCGAGGCGCAGACGGCACACGGCGTGTGCCTGCTACGTTGGCCACGGCACACGGCGTGTGCCTGCTACGTTGCCTGCCGTGCAGGAAAGCCTACTTCAGCCGCGGGCGCGGGCTGCCGAAAATCGCGATCGCTCCGACCACCAGCACCCACAGCGGAATGATTTCCAGCCCCGGAATCGCTTCCATCAGCAGCCCCGGCAGCAGAAACCAACTCCAGCCGAGCACGATGAACAGCAGCACGGCGGTCAAAAAATCGACGGCCCAAACCACCGGCGGCAGCCAGGTAAAAGTCGCCCCGACGACATCCGAAAGGCAGGCGATCAAAAACGCCAAGAAAAGCCGCTTTTTCGAAAACCGCCACAACTGGCCGCGCGCATCCGGCCGCCCGCGCTCGCCCGGCCGAAGCGACTTTCCCCGCGGCTCGCCGGGAATCAACACAACATCGTCCCGCCGCGCCGCGCGTGGATCGCCGCTCGCACGACGACTCTCGCGGCGCCGAAACGGATTCAAACGAATCACGCGACCCCTCGTCCCTCGCCCCTCGCCCCTCGTCCCTCGTCCCTCGCCCTCACCCGTTCCTACTTCCTCGCCTCATCCATCAGCTTCTCAAGATCTGCGTTGCTCGGCGCGACCGATTTCACGCCGTCGGACGGAATCTCCAATCCGCTGACCCAGGCGATGCCATTGAGCAGCGTCGTGCGGAAATTGTCGTTCATCAGATTCGCAAACACATGGAAGCCGGTGAAGCCGAACCCGCGACCACCGTCCGGCCGGTCGTAGGCCCAAGCCAGCACCTGCGGCTTGTGGGCCACCACATCGGCCAGCGCATCGGCATTGCCGCCGTGGTCGGTCGCCTTGCCGTTGTAATGCACCGTGTCGACTGGGGGAATCGCCGAGAGCACGGGCGTCACGCCTTTCATATCCGGCTGAAATCGCATGTGGTAATACCATTCGTCGGCAATCTTGAACGGCTTGACGCCCCGGGCCGTCGGATGCTTGCCGATGATGTCGATATTCGCGTTCCAGAATGGATTGACCGACCAGAATGTTTCGAAATAGCCTCCCATCCAATTGAGAAAGTTGCGGCCCTGCTCGCCTTGATTCACTTCGACGCCGTAGTGGATTGCCATGAACCCGGCCCCGCGCTCCACGGCCGCCTTGATCCGCGGATCGCTGGCCGCCTGGCCGGCATGGTTCAACAGCACGATGATCGCATCGGCCTTCGACAGATCGGTCGGCCAATGGTTTTGCGGATAGACCACGGCATAGGCATTCGGATAATCGGCGTTGATCGTGCGGGCGAAATAAATGCTGCCGGCCAGAAACTCATGATTGCCGCGAGCGCCGTGGCTGCCGGTGGCGGCGATAAACACGATCCGCTTCGTGCCAGCCGGCGCGTCGTGCTGGGCTTTGTAATTGAAGATATCTTTCTCCGCCGCGTGCGTGGTCTCGGCAGCGGCGAAAGCGAACAGCATCAGTCCGGCGGCAATCAATTTAGACGGCATGGCGAAAACTCCTGGCGGCGGGTTGGGAGGTGGGATGGCGGGCAGGAAAGTGGACCGGCCGATTATAACACGGGACGAGGG